>JALYXP010000147.1 GCA_030947045.1 Verrucomicrobiota bacterium
CGAGCATCGATCTGCGGATCGTTCGAGGCCTTGCCTACTACACGGGCGTTGTCTTTGAAGCGTTCGATCGTGGCGGGAAGCTCCGCGCGATCGCCGGCGGCGGGCGTTACGATAATCTCGTCGCGCAACTCAGCGACGGCGCGGTTTCCTTGCCCGCGCTTGGATTTGCGATGGGCGATGTTGTGCTCGGCGAATTAATCCGCGAGCATCCGGCCGCGCGTGCGCAGATGGAAGCGGCTGTCGCACTCCAGCAGCAGCTCGATGTGTATGTTGTCGTCGCCAAAGAAGAGCGCCGGCCAGATGCGCTCGCCGCAGTTCAGGCGTTGCGCGATCAACATCTGCGTGTCGACTATTCGTTAGGCGCGGCAAAGGTCGGCAAGCAATTTCAGAACGCCGAACATCTCGGCGCGCGGCATGCCGTGTTGTTTGGCGACGAGTGGCCGCAGGTAAAGGTGAAGAATCTTGCCACGCGGGAAGAGCACCTGATCGCCCGCGAAGAGTTGCTTGCGCACCTTGCGCGTCTCCCCAGCTTGTCATTCCGAGCGAAGCAAAGCGGAGTCGAGGAACCCCGCGGCTGAACGGACCGTGGTGCCACGGGGTGTCTCGGCTTCGCTCGACATGACGGCAAAAATGTATCGCACGCACCATTGTAATCAGCTTCGCGCCTCCGATATCGGTGTGACGGTGAAGCTCGCTGGTTGGGTGAATATGCACCGCAATCTCGGTGGAATGGTGTTCGTGGATTTACGCGACCGCGAAGGTCTCACGCAGTTGGTTTTTCGTCCGGAAGACAACGCGGAGCTGGCGGAAATCGCACGCAAGCTAGGCCAGGAAGATGTGATCGAAGTCCTCGGCGAAGTTGCCGCGCGCGCGCCCGGAATGGCGAATCTGAATCTTCCGACCGGCGAGATCGAAGTCATCGCGCAGGGGTTGCAAATTCTGAACCGCGCCGATGTGTTGCCCTTCCCGGTTGACTCCGTTCCGAGCAACGAAGATCTGCGCTTGAGCTATCGGTATTTCGATCTACGGCGTCCCCAGCTCGGGCGCAATTTGCGCATGCGGCATCGCATCACCAAAGCCACGCGCGACTATCTGGACGAGCAGGGTTTCATCGAGATCGAGACGCCGATTCTGTCGAAAAGCACGCCGGAAGGCGCGCGCGATTTCCTCGTGCCGAGCCGGATCACGCCCGGAAAATTTTACGCTCTGCCGCAGGCGCCGCAGCAATACAAACAGCTACTGATGGTCGGCGGGATCGAGAAGTATTTCCAAATCGCGAAGTGTTTTCGTGACGAAGATCTGCGCGCGGATCGGCAGCCGGAATTCACGCAGATCGATATCGAAGCGTCGTTTGTGGTGCCGGAAGATATTTTCACGCTGGTCGAAGGGATGCTCGCCGCGATCTTCCGCTCCGCTCGCAATGTCGAGATCGCGCTGCCGTTTCCGCGGATGACTTATCGCGAGGCGATGGATCAGTTCGGGAGCGACAAACCGGATCGCCGTTTCGCGATCCACCTCACCGACATCGGCAATATTTTCAGTAGCAGCAGCTTCAAAATGTTCCGCGGTGCACTAGACAACGGCGGAACCGTGAAGGCGATCAACGCGAAGGGTTTTGCCGGCCTCACGACAGGTCAGATGGAGGATCTGACGACGATGGCGAAACACTACGGCGCGAAGGGACTGGCCTTCATCAAGGCCGAAAACGGCGAGTGGAAATCGCCGATCGTGAAATTCTTTTCGGCGGACGAGAAAGATGCGCTCACGCTGAAGCTGCAGATCGAGGAAGGCGATCTCGTCCTGTTTGCAGCCGATCAATGGGAGGTGGTTTGCGAGGTGCTCGGTCGTCTCAGACTGCGCGTCGCCGAACTCCAAAAGCTGACGGAGAATTCAGACGCGCTCGATTTTCTCTGGGTCACTGATTTCCCGCTGATGGCCTTCGACGCGGCGGAGAATAAATGGAATGCAGTGCATCATCCGTTCACTCGTCCGAAGGCGGCGGACGTGCCGCTGATTGAGGCCGGCGATTTCGCCAAGGCTCGGGCGGAAGCGTACGACGTGGTGCTAAATGGCGTTGAGATTGGCGGCGGCAGTATCCGGATTCACGAACCGGAGTTGCAGGCGAAAATGTTCCGTGCGCTCGGCGTTAGCGATGACCAACAGCAGACAATGTTTGGTCACATCCTGCGCGCGTTTCGACTCGGTGCGCCGCCGCACGGGGGCATCGCGATGGGGCTTGATCGCATGGTGATGTTAATCTGCGGCGAAGAGAGCATCCGCGAAGTGATCGCCTTCCCGAAAAACAACCGTGGCGTCGATCTGATGTCGCAATCTCCGAGCGAAGTGGACGCGAAGCAGTTACGCGAATTGCACGTAGAAGTCATGCCCGAAAAGCCGTAAGAAGCGGCCTTCGAGTCTCTCGCGAGGCGCGTAAATTGCGGGGGCACAACACCGGTTTTGCGAGGGAAAACCGCCATTTTTGATTTGACGCAAGCAAGTGAAGCGGCATCATGTCGCCCTTGCTGGCCTGCTGCGTCAGCCAGAGCCGAACACTCGTTATGCCAGGAAGCGTTGGATAT
>JALYXP010000111.1 GCA_030947045.1 Verrucomicrobiota bacterium
TACCAAAGGTAGCTGATGCTGAGCGTGCAGAAGAGCGCGAAGACAAGCGCCTGCGCCGCGAGCGCGGCGAAGAAAACGGCCGAACCGCGCACGCGGCGGAGAAAAAACGCGACGAGAAATATCCCGAGGATGCTCCCGTAAAACACGGAGCCGAGGATGTTGCCCGCCTCGATCAGGTTCTCCACCAGATTCGCGAATGATGCGACCCCGATCGCGACCAGCCCCCAGAGCGCAGTCAACAGTCGTGTCGCGGCGACGTAGTGGTGATCGCTCGCCTCAGGTCGAATCAGCGGCCGGTAGAAATCCACCGTGGTGGTGGATCCAAGCGCGTTTAGCGTCGCGGCCGTTGCCGACATCGTTGCGCAAAAAATTACCGCGACGAGCAGCCCGACAACACCATGCGGCAGATGGTTCAGCACAAAAGTGATGAAGACGTAGTCCGAGTCTTTGCTCTTCGGACTCGCGCCAGCCTGTTGCAGAACTTTCTGTGTGTCGTCGCGAATGGCGCGGGCTTCGTCATCGAGTTGCTGGAGCGCCCTAACGTCGGCGTTCGCGCGGAGTGCATCGCGTTTGCGCGTGAAGACATCGTCGAACCGCGTCTGCAGTTCCCCAAGTTGCGGCGCATATCCATGATCGATGGCTTGCTGCACGGCAGGCTGATTGAAGAAGAGAGGTGGCTTCTCGAATTGGTAGAACAGGAAGACCATCGCGCCGAGCAACAGGATGAGGAACTGCATCGGCACTTTCACGATCGCGTTGAAGAGCAGGCCAAATCGGCTCGCGGCCAATGAACCTCCCGCGAGGTACCGCTGCACCTGCGATTGATCGGCCCCGAAGTAGGAAAGGCCGAGAAAGAAGCCGCCGAGTATGCCGGACCAGAACGTGTAACGCTTCGCGGGATCGAAGGAGAAATCGACGGCCTGCAGTTTTCCCATTTTACCCGCGAGGGACAGGGCGCCGGTAAACGACAACTCGTTAGGCAGTCGATGCACCGCGATCACGAAGGCCAGCGCCATGCCGACCATGATGATCATGATCTGATAGCGTTGCGTGAGGCTGACGATCTTCGTTCCACCAAAAACGGTGTAGGCGATGACCAATCCGCCCGCGAGCCAGATGGTGAGATTTAATGACCAACCGAGGACGGCTGAGAGAATGATCGCAGGTGCATAGATGGTGATGCCGGCGGCGATGCCGCGCTGGATCAGAAACAGAAAAGCGCCGAGTAGCCGCGTCTTCTGATCGAAGCGTTGTCCGAGATACTCATAGGCGGTGTAGACCTTCAGCCGCTGATAGATCGGGACGAAAATCGCGCACACCGCGATCAGCGCGAACGGCTGGCCGAAGTAGTTCTGAATGAATCCAATACCGCTTTCGTACGCCTGCCCTGGCATTGAAAGGAAGGTGATCGGGCCGGCCTGCGTCGCGAGGACGGAGAGACCGATCGTGCCCCAGCGGATGCTTGCGTCGCCTTTGAGGTAGTGGCCGAGCGTCTCCTTTCCGCGCGTTCGCCAAAGTCCGTAGAGCGGGATCGCCAGGATCGTCGCGACGAGGACGAAGTAATCGAGTCGGTTCACGAAAACCGAAGCGTGAACGCGTAGAGCAAAGCGACCTCAGCGGCGAACGCGAGCAACACAAACCAGTAAGCGCGCCGCCAGGTGCCGAAGAGCGGCGCGCGGTCGGCTCGGTTCATTTCGCGTCGCGCAACGAAACCATGTTCGCGAAAATCCTATACGCACCCGGGACGCCGGCAGGCAACTGCCGGAACCATGAATAGCTGGTGTAGACGAAGTAACCGTTGCCCGTTTTTGCGACGAGCAGCCCGCCATCGAGCGGTTTCTCGCCGGGATCGTTCGAAGACAAAATCGGCGTCCACGCAGCGTCCCATTTGTTAGGGAAATAGAGGCCGCGTTCCTGGACCCAGCCTTTGAAATCGTCCGCCGTGATTTTATTCGGCCGATTCAAGACCGGGTGATCCGGCGCGAGGATGCGCACGTCGGCATTCTCGTCCGTGACTCGATCACGCGAGATCTCGAGCGGGAACGGCCCGATCTCTTTCGTCTTCAAGTCGCCAGTCGTGTTGTACTGCACCACTACGACGCCGCCATTTTTCGCGTAGTCGA
>JALYXP010000162.1 GCA_030947045.1 Verrucomicrobiota bacterium
CTTCGAGCAGGTGGTCCAGCTTCTTCTTCGCACGAAAAGTTTTCGACGCCGTCTTGTCGCGCATCTCAATGAAGTTATCGACAGCAAGATCGGCCAGGGCATCGGCGTTCGGTTTCCGCCGGAGAAAGTATTCGCGAAACGCCCGCTCGCGATCATTGCTGAACTCCGCCAGGCATTCGTCGAGCACGACGCAATCTTCGAAGGCTGCGTTCATGCCTTGACCATAGAATGGCACCACCGCATGCGACGCGTCGCCGACCAGGGCGATCTTGTCGCGGTGGTGCCAAGGCGCACAACGAACTGTGACTAACGAGCCGGTCGGGTTAGCGCGATATTCGGCCAGCAAATCTGGAATTAGCGCCACTGCGTCAGGAAATTCGCTGTCGAAAAAACGACGAACGTCATCGTCGCTCGTCGTGCTCTCGAAGCTGTGCGGCCCGGTAAATTTCCAAAACAGAGTGCAGGTGAAAGAGCCGTCCGGGTTCGGCAGCGCGATCATCATAAAGCTTTTGCGCGGCCAGATATGGAGCGCGTTCTTCTCCATCTGCCAGCTGCCATCAGCTGCCGGCGGAATCGTTAGCTCTTTATAGCCGTGCTCGAGATACGTCTGGCTGTAGTCGAGGCGCGTGGCTCGCTGCAGGCCTCGCCGCACCACCGAGAAGGCGCCGTCAACGCCGATGATTGCATCCGCTCGGACTTCCAGTCCGCGGTTTGTCGCTGTGTTAATCAGCTGCGCGGAAGCTTCATCCGCGTCGACAGTCGTGCAGCGATGATTGAACTCCACGCGCACATTAGGGAAGCGCTGCGCGGCTTCGATCGTGGCGGTGTTGAGCGCGCCACGACCGATGGAGTTGATGCACTTCTGCGGGTCGCGGTCATACGGCGCGAAGTGTAGCTCACCCGACTTCTCGTGGATCATGCGGCCGCGCATCGGGATGGCTTGCCGCAGCGCTTCATCGGCGATTCCGAGCTTTTCGAGCGCGTGAATACCGCGAGTGGAGAGGGCGAGATTAATCGACCGTCCGCTGACGAGGTTGCCCGCGTGCGGATCCGGTCGCCGCTCATACAACTCGACCTCATGTCCGCGGCGGCCGAGGAATGCAGCCATCATCCCGCCGGCAAGTCCGCTACCGATGAGCGCGAATTTCTCGTGGGTCGGCATGGGCGGCGGCGCTCAATGCCGAGCCAGAAGCTGGGCGAAACGCCACACTTCGTGGAAGGAATTGTAGAGGGCGGTCGGCGCCGCGCGGATGACGTTCGGCTCGCGAAAATCGCACTTCACGCCCGAGGCTTCCAGATTCGCGAAAAGCTCCTTCGGGTTGTCGTGCGCGAGGATCGATAGCTGTGAACCGCGTGCACCTGGCTCGCGCGGTGTGATGACCGTGAACTGGGCGCAGCCGATCCGATCGAGAAGATATTCGAGGTAGCCGGTCAACTGCACCGATTTTTCGCGTAGCGCCTCCATGCCTCCGGCTTCGTCGAAGATCGCGAGAGATGCGCGGAGCGGCGTGAGCGAAAAGATCGGCGGATTGCTGACCGCCCACGCATCAGCGGATTGCACCGGCACGAACTCAGGTTCGAGGTGCATGCGGAATCGGGTCGCCGGATCGTTTCCCCACCAGCCGGCTAAGCGCGGGAGAGTGGTGTCGGTCGCATGTCGCTCATGCACGAACGCTCCGCCGACTGCGCCCGGTCCCGAGTTCAGATATTTGTAGGAACACCACACCGCAAAATCCACGTCCCAATCGTGCAGTCGCAGCGGTACGTTGCCGATCGCGTGCGCGAGATCGATACCGACGTTGCAACCACGCTTCTGCGCCGCGGCGGTCACAGCAGAGATGTCGAATAATTGGCCAGTGAAGAAGTTCACACCCGCCAGGAGCACGAGCGCGATCTCGTTGCCGTGCTCGTCCAGGGCAGCGTCGACGTCTTCCTGTCGCACGGTCGCTTCGCCATCGCGAGGGGCGACAAGGAGCAACCCCTCGTCGGCGTCGAAGCCGTGATGCGCGATCTGTGATTTCGCCGCGTATG
>JALYXP010000187.1 GCA_030947045.1 Verrucomicrobiota bacterium
GCCTTGTTGTGTCCGCGATGGTGGCCGACGCGAAAAGCGCGGCGAACATCGTGCCGCTAATTTTGATCCCGCAGATTTTGATGAGCGGCGCGCTCCTGAAGTTCGAGGACATGAACCGCAACCTGGGCTTCGTCTACTCGATGTCGCGCTGGTTCAGCGAACATCCGGACGAAGAGAAGAGCAAGAAGATGGACAGCAAGCTACAGGTGCCCTTCGTCTGTCAGTTTATCGGGATGCGGTGGTCGTATGAGGAGCTGGTCGTCGCGCAGGCGAAACTGAATCCGTTGACTCAACGGCAGCAGCGGGTGCAGCGCGAAATCGATAAGCTCGTCACCAGCAAAACGCACACCCCGGTCGAGACGCAGCGCTTGCAGGACCTGAAGGAGATTCTCGCGATCTTGTCGGGATTGGAAGCGCCAACAGCGAAGGAACTCGACCGGTATCTGTCGCTCGTGGATGACGTTCTGAATAATAAGCGGCCGTTCGACCGCGCGAATTTTCAAGGTGCGACCGGTCCTGTGACGGCGGAGCAGCTTTACGTGAACCAGAAGGTTTCCGATCTGATTTCGAACGCTGAGATGGAGCAAAATGACTACCGGCGTGGCGACAAACCGAATGTGTTTTTCGGCGAACAGAAGCGGCATCTCGGCGTCACGATGAGCGTGTTCGCGTTCAACACCGCGGTGCTGATTGGTTCGACGTTCGCGCTGCTCGGGGTATTGCACTGGCTGCTACGGCGGCAGCTCGAAGTGCGGCGCGGGTGACGATCGCTTCGCGGTCATTCCGAGCGGACGCAACTGTTCGTTAGGCGACGGGGTCCCTCGACTTCGCTCGGGATGACAGTGACGGCGTTCCCGTCTAAAAGGAACGAGTGAGCAAGACATCTTCCCAAACCCAGACCCGCCTTATCGTGGCCGACAGCGAGCGCGATGCCGACATGCTTTACGCCACGCGGATGTTTGTCGGCGATCCGTTCATCTTCCTCGAGCAAAACGGCAAACGCACAATCGTCCTGAGCGATCTCGAGATTGATCGTGGTCGCAGACAGGCGCAGGTGGATGAGATCGTGCCGCTGAGCACGATCGAACGAGAAGTGCAGGGCAGCAGTAAAAAAGCGCCAACGTTCGGAAGAATCGTGTCGCATTTCCTGACGAAACGAGGCGTGCGTTCCGCAGTGGTCCCCGCAACATTTCCGCTCGCGTTAGCCGAAGAGTTAGGCGCCGCAAAAATTCGTGTGCAGCCGACGAAGGAAAACATCTTCTTCCCCGAGCGCGAGGCGAAGACGGAAGAGGAACTGAAGCTGATGCGGCGCGCGCTTTCGATCACCGAGAGCGGAATGGCACGTGGCATGGAAGTCCTCGCGGCATCGACTGCGGGGCGCGGGAAGAAGCTGGATTGGTCGGGTCGCACGCTGACCTCCGAGATCTTGCGTGCCGAAATTGACTCCGCGATTCTGCGTGCCGGCGGTTTACCGGCAAACACGATCGTGGCTGGCGGCGATCAAGCTTGCGATCCGCATGAGCGCGGCTCGGGTCCGCTGCGCGCGGATTCGTTGATCATCCTCGATATTTTCCCGCGTGACGCGAAGAGCGGTTACTTCGGCGACATGACTCGGACGGTCGTGCGCGGCCGCGCTAGCGGTGAGCAGCGCCGTTTGTGGGAAACCGTGCGCGAAGGACAGGAGATGGCGTTGAAGCGGATGAAGCCGGGCGTCAACGGATTGACGGTGCACAATGAAATTAAGCAGCTGTTCACCGAGCGCGGCTTTCCGACGGAGGTCCGCGACGGACGGCAGGTCGGTTTCTTCCACGGCACCGGGCACGCGCTCGGATTAGAGATTCACGAATTCCCGCGCTTCCAGAAGACAATTTTCAAACCCGGGCAGGTGCTGACGGTTGAGCCGGGCCTTTATTATCCGGGGCTCGGCGGCGTGCGGATCGAAGACGTGGCCGTTGTAACTAAGAATGGAATTCGGCTGCTTTCACGTTTCGAAAAGCGGCTGGAGATCTGACCAATTGGCAGACCCCTGCGGTCTTTATGAACAAAGATCGTTGTCTGCGGTCTAAAATTACGGATTTAAAAGAATAGGTATGTACGCAACGCATGGATTCGGGTTCGGTTCTAATTGGCTGCTCCTCGTCGGGCTGCCGCTCGTGATCGGGCTCTGGGCGCAATTCCGCGTGTCGAGCGCGTTCAAGAAATGGGGCGCCGTCCGCGCGACTTCTAATGTCACCGGCGCCGAGGCAGCTCGCGAAATCTTAACCGCGGCGCAGATCAACGATGTCGAAGTAGTCGAAACCAACGATTATCTCGGCGATCACTACGATCCGTCGAGCAAGCGTCTTTGCCTTTCGTCGAAGGTCTACCGCGAACCGTCAGTCGCTTCGCTCGGCATCGCCGCGCACGAGAGTGGTCACGCCATTCAACACGCGAAAGCCTACGCGCCTTTGAAATGGCGCATGGCGATTGTGCCGGTCACGTCGATCGCATCACGCATGCTTCCGTTCATCATTATTGGTGGATTGTTTTTCCGCATCACGGGCCTCATCACGCTCGGCATTTATTGTTATCTCGTGTTGCTCGCGTTCCAGCTGATCACGCTGCCGGTTGAATTTGACGCGTCGCGGCGCGCAAAGATCATCCTCCAGCAGATGGGCATGGTGCAGCCGGGGGCTGAAGTCGCCGGTGTGAACCGTGTGCTCAACGCTGCAGCGCTCACCTATGTCGCGGCGTTCGTCGCGACGCTTGGGAACATCCTTTACCTCATGTCGGTCCGGGACCGGAGCTGACGCACGCCCATCGCCCCGAAAGTGAATCCGGCTGTTGCATTACCGCGTCCGCGGCGATTCTCCGATTTATTGTCGTCGGGGCTGAAGCCGCGTGCTAAGGCTAAACGCGACGTGACAGATCAGCAGGCCCGATCCGACGAAGACCGACAACTCGTCGCCCGGACCCAGGAAGGCGATGTCGCAGCGTTTGATCAGCTGGTCGTGAAATATACGCCACGTCTGTACGGCCTCGTTTATAACATGACCTCGAACCATGAGGACACGAACGATCTGCTCCAGGATGTCTTCTCGAAAGCGTATAAATCGATTCGCGGGTTTCGCGGCAAGTCATCGTTCTACACCTGGATCCATTCGATCGCGGTGAACATGACGCTGAACTTCCTGAAGAAGCGCGGCCGCCGTTTTAATCTGAGCCTCGATGACGTCGATTCGAGCGTGCAGAACGACAAGGAGTTCCTCGAGCTCACCCAATCAACCAGCCCAGTGCGCGAAGCCGACCTGGCGGAGCTTCAGGTAAGATTGAACGAGGCCATGATGAAATTGTCTGATGAACACAGAGCTGTGGTCACGATGTTTCACATACAAGGAATGCCCCACGCCGAGATCAGCAAAATCTTGCGCGTTTCCGAGGGAACCGTACGTTCCCGGCTCTTCTACGCGAACCGCCAACTGCAAAACTATCTGGACGAGTTCCGGAAGAATCCCGTTTCCTAAATTTACTGCCGCATGGACAATTTCGACGACAAGGACATCGCCACTCTGCTCCGCTTGAAACGGCACGAGCAGCCGCCTCCGGGTTACTTCGATAATTTTCTGCACGAGTTCCATCGCCGCCAGCGCGCGGAACTTCTTCGCCAACCGCTCTGGCGCATCGCACTGCAGCGCGCGCAGGATTTCATGTTCCAGGTGAACGTCCCTTCGCTTACTTCTTACCCGGTGGCGGCGGCTGCAATCATCGTTTGCGCCGCTGTGTTCTCATTGAAAGTTTATCAGGCGCCTGAAGCGGCTAACGTCGCCGCAATCACGGTGCAGCAGCCAGCGGCACTCGCCGTCTCGTCGAAACGGCCGAACGCGTCCTGGAGTCTCTCATCGAATCCAATTGCCGCGCATGACATTGGTTCGATGCCGATTCGCACGAGCACTGACAACGTGCGGACTCACCGGTTGGCGGCGCCTCCGCGCTATGTGCTCGACAGCACCCCCGTGAGTTATGAGCCTGCATCGTTCCGTTTCTAGACGCGGCTCCTGCGCATTGCGCAGTCGTCTCGCCTCTGTGGGAGTCGTCGGAATGAGTGCGGCGCTTGTTTGCGTCGCGACTGTCCCGCTTGTTTACGCGCAGCCGCAGTCTGCCAGCGAGATCAGCCGTGAAGTGAAGGAAGTCTTCAGCCGCTGCGCGAAAGCGGTCGTGAAGATCCGCGCGACTGATCAGCACGGGAAACTCGTCGGGACTGGCTTTTTCATCGATCCAGCGGGCACGCTCTACACTTCGTTTTCGGTCGGGGCCGATGCTGACAACTTCACCGTTGAAATTGATGGCCAGGAAGTGCCGGCCCGTCAGGTCCTCGCGGATCGGCGGAGCGGGCTCGCCATCCTGAAGGTGGATGACGTCACGACCCCGTCGATCGCGCTTGGCAAATCGAATAATCTCGAAGTCGCGACGCCGGTGCTCACGATTGGCTTTCCGCTCGATCTCGGACAAACGCCGAGCTTCGGAATGATCGCGGGCTTCGATCGCAAATTTCTTGGCCGTTACTTTTCGACGACGCATCTGCGCGTAAATCTGCCGACACAGCGCGGTGAAGCCGGCGCGCCACTCTTGAACTTCAAAGGCGAGGCCGTTGGAATTCTGGTCAGCAGCGTCGATAACGGCTCCGCGTGTTATGCGCTGCCGATCGATGCCGCCGAAAAGATCCACAGCGACTTTGTGCGTTTCGGGGAAGCGCGCCACGGATGGGTCGGCATCAATGTCGCTGAAGCCAATACTGCCACGGAAGGCTCGCGCGCTGAATTCACAGACATCATGCCGGGAACACCGGCGGCGGAGAGCGGCGCGAAACCGGGCGACATTTTGCTGCAAGTCGGAAAGACGCCGGTCCACGAACCCGAGGATGTGATCGACGCATCCTTCTTCCTTACCGCCGGTGATCGCGTTCCGATCACCGTGATGCGCGGTGACGAGAAGTTGACGTTCGAAGTCGAAGCCGGCTTCCATCCGGCTGCGCAACGCGCGCCCATCATCGCGTCGCCTTTCTCGCCCCAAGCTGTCCCGCTCGGCCTTGATCGCACTCCCTAGCTGCCGAGCATCTCGAGCAGCTCGGCTTCGCTGATCACCCGAACGCCGAGCTTGCGCGCCTTCTCGAGCTTGCTCCCAGCTTCTTCTCCCGCAAGCACGTAGCTCGTTTTTTTGCTGACGCTGCCGCTCACTTTACCGCCGCGAGCAATGATCATCTCGGCGATCTCATCCCGGGGCTGGCTCAACGTTCCGGTGATCACCCAGATCGAGCCAGCAAAGGGCGAGACAGCGGCATCTTGTTTCGGCCGTGGTGTGTCATCAACCAGGCGGACGCCCGCAGCTGCGAACCGCTGCAGCAACTCACGATTGTGCGACTCCTGAAAAAATCCGTGGATGCTCTGCCCGACGACTTCGCCGACGTCGGGAATCTGCTGCAATTCATCGACCGAGCTCTGCATCAGCGCTCCGATCGACCGGCAATGATCCGCCAGTGCGCGTGACGCCGTCACGCCGACGTGCAGAATTCCGAGCGCAAAAATGAGCCGCCAGAGCGGCTGCGTTTTGCTTCGGTCAATTGCTTCCAGCAGATTGCGGATGCTCTTCTCGCCGACGCGTTCGAGCGTCGC
>JALYXP010000202.1 GCA_030947045.1 Verrucomicrobiota bacterium
GAGAGCACACTCACCACGTCGACGCGGTTGCCGAATCCGTTGTGCATATGGACAACCATGACGCCCTTCGACTGGTTCGCACCGAAGTTCTGACCGTTGTAGTTCACAGGGATGCTGGTGCCCGGCAGATCGTTATAGAAGTACGGCTCTAGGAACGTGCTTGCGCTGCCGTTGGTGTAGACAGTGTTCCCGTTCGGCTGCGGATCGAATCCGGGCCGGGCGAAGTCGTAGTTCAACCGCGGCGTGCCGTTCACGAAGGTTCCGTTACGGTTGAATGCCGCGACAGAGTAGGAGAAGCTCGACTGCCCTTGACCGGTGTAACCGAGCAGCGATGCCGGCACGCTGATGAGCACAACACTGTTGTTGAAGCTGTTCGTGTCCCGCACGTTCGAAGGTAACAGGTTCGTAGGCTGCGCAAGGATGGTTCCTTCGCCGGTCGCAAGGTTCTGGAGCACCGGATAATACACATTGCTGTGGTTTGTTCCGATACGGCGTGAATCGAGGTAGATCGCGTAGTCGTCAATCCCGTCATTGTTAAGATCGATGAAGATCTCCTTGTCCGAGCTGAGGAACGACGGCACCGAGGCGTTGCCGAACCCCTGGATCGCGAATGTCACAACCGTCGGCTGTTTATTCGTCGACGGACGGGATGAGTAATCACTCGTCACACCCACCGAACGGATTACGTTTGGATCATTGGAGAAGCCAGCGTTGGCTGCATTCGGGTTGATGTACTGGAGCTCCAGCACCTTCGCGAGGCTGATGATGTCCGTCGGATATGACGTCCCGGTGTTCACTGGAGTTCCCGACAGGTTCAACGTGACCGTGCTGGTGTTTCCACTAGGCGTGAACGTCGACTGCACGGTGCGCATCGCGCTAGCTGGCTTCACCGTCGAGTAGATCGGGAAACGAATCGTCGGCTGAGTGGTGCCAGGTGTGGTCGGCGTCAGGACTCCGTACGCGGTGGCTTCGGAAAGCCAATGGCACCCGAGGAATCCACCTACGACCGCTTGACCGTTCGAGACGCTGGCGTCACGCGTGTGCTTCAGAGTATTACCCGTGGCGCGCATCAGGAGCGGGAACGTCACGTCCTTACCCGCTGGGGCGATCACCTGCGACTGCGGAGCGCTGAAGTTTGTGTCGCCCACGCTGTCCAGCATCTGGATCGACCCGGTGTAAGCCACGTCGGTCGTTCCCTTGTTTCGAATGGTCACGTTCTTCGTGATTCCAACCGACCCGTCGACAGGTACTTCTACGCTGCCAAAAGAGACACTGACAAGGTTGCTATCCGTCCGATTGAAGATGATCACATCACTGGCGCTTGCTTTGTTCAGGTCCATCCGGCCTGCACCCACGCGGGACATGCCGCGGCGCGTACCAGTCTTTCCGCTTGCTCCAGCGGTGCCGCTCTCAACGAAGAGATCGTTGGTCGCCGTGTTAATAAGCAGCGCATTCAATTCCTCAACCGTCCAGGTCGGGTGAAGTTGTTTCACAAGCGCCATCGCGCCGGCTACGTGCGGCGTCGCTGAGGACGTACCGTTAAATAGGCCAACTTCCGTTCCGCTGAACGAGACCGCGATACCGACCACTTCGGCCGGTGCCGTGATGTCAGGCTTGAGGCTGCTGTTGCCGAGGAGCGGACCACGCGAGCTGTAAGTCGGCATTGTGTCGGCAGAAACGCCCGGGCGCTGAATAATCCCGTTGTCGTTGAACAAACTCACATTCGCTCCGTTCGCTGCAACTCCCGTCGTCGCATTGAATGCCGCGCTCCCCTTGAACGCGTCACCGTCGCTCTTGGAAATCATCGCCGAAGGGATGGTGGTGCCCGGTGTTGACATCCTGATCGGATCTGCGCCGGGCTGTGTCTGATTGACGACAATGACGCCCACTGCGCCAGCAGCCTGGGCGTTCTGGATCTTCGTCGAAAACGAGCAGGTGCCACGATCAACGAGCGCGATTTTACCGGAAACGTTCGAGGCATTTGTGAAAGCGCTGCAGCCTTCTGCCGGGTTCGCATCACCGCCGGAAACGGCCTGCACTACGTCATTCGTATAGCCATTCGGGATAGGAAGGCTCGCGGCCGTCTCGGCACTTTTGATCGCAAACGCACGTGACCCGCGCGCAGCAGCCGGAAGGTTTACATAAATATTCAGATCGTAGATGTAGCCAGCCTGGTCGTTAAACGACGCTGCCACAGACATCGCGCCGCGACCCGAGGCCGGGCTGCTGGTGATGTAGTAAGTGTCGCCAGCGTTACCGGATGCGGCCGTAACGAGGACGCCCGCTGCAACCGCATTAGCTGTCGCGACAGCGCTGCTGTCGTCGGCAGTGCCATTGTTGGAGCCGAGTGACATGCTGATAATGTCAACTTTGTCACGGAAAGACCCATCGCGACGCGGGTCGACAGCGTATTCAATCGCCTTGGTGACGAGGTTCGTCGAACCTTGCTTACCAAAAACGCGAATCGGAACGATCTGCGCCTGCGGTGCGAGGCCAGGGCTGATCTTCATCGACGCGATCGGAGTGGCGTTGTCGTAGTTGCCGCGGTAGGTGGTGCCGCCTGCGTTCACGCCAAAGCCAGCAACGAGACTCGCGCAAGCGGTGCCGTGGCCGTTCTCGGCGCTGTCGAGCGGATTCGGATCTTCGGAGCCCACATTGGTCGTGCCGGGCTCACCGCTAGCGCTATAATTGTCGCCAGCGAGGTCAATTCCGAAAGGTACTTTCTGCGAAGGGAAATATGCATTTGGAACTGGGCCCTTGTCCGTGATGCCCTGCGCACCTGGCGCAGTGCCCGGGCCGCCAAAGTCGGCATGGACATAGTCGAGACCGCTATCGATGATCGCGACCTTTACGCCTTCACCGTGCAATCCCACGCCTTGATCGTAGACCTTAGTCCAGAACGAACGGGTGCCGAGAAAGTCGACGCTCGAGAATGCCGTCTGATACATAGGAGTCATCGGATGGATCGCCTTCACTCCAGGAAGGTTTGCAATGTCCGCGATACGATCCGGGCTCACACTGATCGCGATACCGTTGTAGACGCGCTGGGTACGATAGATCACTTCAGCTCCGGTTCCCTGGATCGCTGGCAGCAAAGCCTGCTGCGCCGCGTCCAACGACTGGACCTGGCTCGAAACGCGCGCCGCCGAGACGGAGTCGATCTCGACTTTCGGCAGTTCGCCTTTTTGCGCGGCCGACATCGGCACACGCGCGGTCAACTGAGCAACGGCCGCGTCCGCTTGGGCAGCCTTTAAGGCTTCCGCGTAGATCACCGCTGCTGGGGTCGCATCCATTTCAACCATCACCTGGACGGAATCTTGCATGCTCATTGGTCGGGCATCGGGCCCACCATCAGGTGCAGAGCCTGCAGTCGCCGGGGCGAAACTCGATGTGGAAATTAAGCGTTGTGGAGCACCGAGCGCTACTGCCGCAGCAGCAACGCAGGACGCTACGATGAGCGAATTACGGGCGACCGACGGCCGGCGTAGTGGATTGAATAGTTTGGATGGTTTCATGGAATTTTGAGAATACTGCACGGACCTACCTAGGTCTTGGAGGGGCGAGAATCTCAGTCCGCAGCGGA
>JALYXP010000216.1 GCA_030947045.1 Verrucomicrobiota bacterium
CTCGGTACGCATTTGCCGGAGCCCCGGCTTAGTCTCCTGCCCGATAGTCAGGTTTCCCGGTCTTATCTAGCGTCGTGCCGTCATGAGACTTATCGAATCACGCCATGGGCAGGTCCATGTGTTCCACCTGCAAGGTGCAGCCGACTCCTACTCCGCGTCGGCACTGCGTGGGCTGTTTTCCGCCAAGGCTGACCGGCAGTGTCTCGCCCTCGTAGCTGATTTCAGCGGCGTCACCTTCATCGACTCGAAGGCGATTGCCGTCCTGCTGGAATATCTCCGCGACTCCAAAGCGTACGAGGGCGCATTCTGCATTGCTGGCCTGAAGGGGCGAGTTTGTGACATCTTCGAGATCATTCGATTAGACCGGGTCGTGCCCCTCTTTCCCACCGTCGCCCAGGCAGTGGCGGCGTTGTCAGATAAGAGCCTGCCAGTTTGCCCGGCGCAGCTTTTCGGCGCAGCACCGCAGCGGACGCTCGCGGCTACGGCTTAGACTTAATCGACTTCGACGCCTTCTCGCGCAGCTAAGTTAGCGTGGCGTTGCCGCCCCGATTTGTTTCAGCATGCCGAGTTCATCGGAGCTGCCCCAACGCTCCGCGATCTTTCCATCCTCGAAGCGCGCGATCTGCACGCCACGCGCTTTGATCTTCTTTCCCGTGGGTGCGATGCCTTGGAACTCGCCTTGGTGCGTGCCGGTCACTGTATAGGCAATCGCAACCTGCTTCTCGTCCGCCACCATGGTCTCGACAGCAACTTTCAGATCTGGAAATGCTGCGCGGAATTTTTGGAAGAATTCGATGAAGCCTTCCGGCCCATTGCCTTGATCAGGCGCGGGATCGTGATCCTTCACGTCCGAGGTCATCAAGTTAGTAAACTGATGAAGCTCGCCGCTGTTGATCGCGGCCCCGAATGCCGTTGTCGTCGTTATGTTTTGTTCTTTGCTCATAGATTTTCTTTCTAGATTTCCTGCGGTCCTGACTCCTGACCAGTCGATGCGCGCGTTCCTAATTCTTGTTGGCGCGTCGAAGGCGGTTTGAGTTCTTCGGCATCGGCACTGTTACGCTCGGCTCACTGGCGATACGGGGCCCCTGTTTTCATGTAGTGCCGGCCACGGCCGGTGAGGGGATAGAGGCATGGCATGTCGCGGCAGGTCGATCGTGAAAACGCATCCGACGCCGGGAAGGTCGCGCGCGGTAAGCGTGCCCTCATTAGCCTCCACGCTGCGCCGGGACAGGGAGAGCCCCAGGCCGAGACCGCTCCGGTCCGCGCCGCTCTGCGAGTAGGGACGGAACATGTCGACCACGTCGCCGGAGGGAAGTCCGCCACATCGGTCCTCCACCTCGATCAGGACGCGATCGCCCTGCGCCGTCACGCGTAGTTGGACCTCCCCCGGAGGCTGCGTGAACTTGAACGCGTTCTGCAGCAGGTTCCCCAGGGCCGATAAGATGAGCTCGCGGTCGGCATCCACCGCCAGGTTCGTGTCCACATAGGAAACATTCAGCGTGCAACCCCGCACCCGCGCTTCCAGCGAGGCCGAGAGCTGCATCTCGACGATCAATTCAGCCACGGAGAAAAGGCGGTTCCGCGTGGGCATCCCGCCAGCCGTGCGAGCTTCGGAGAGCGAACGATCGATCAGCGTGCGCAGCGCGACCAGGCTCCGGTCGAGCACGGCGCCAGTGGCGCCCGTCATTCCTACCGCACCTTCCTTGATCGCGGTTACCGCGAGCATCGCGCTGTTCAGGTGATTGCGTAATTCATGCGCGAAAAAACCGAGGCGCACGTGGGCCTGAGCGTCTTTCTCCGCGAAGGCGTTATCGCGTTCCGCGTTGAACTCGGTCGCCGCGACCGCGATCACGTTATCGAGGCAGCTGTTGAGCGTGCGAAACTCGGCGTTCGAAATCGGGGAGTTCTGCTCCAGCGCCAGTTCCGTAACCGCCTGGCAGAGATCGCCGTAATCGTGCACCACCTGATCGATCGTAAACCCGTGCTGCAAGAGCTCGCGCCCATGCTCCTTCGCCGCCGCTCCCATTTCCGAGGCCACCGCATCGGCACCGCCCGACGGGCCCGACATCCGGAGAACCTCGCCCGAATGATCTAACTCCTCCGCCTTCAGCGTTTTGATGATCTGATCAAGAAAAAGCGTGATCCCATGATCCAGCTCCGCTTCGCTCGCTCTCGGCGAAGGCCGTTGCGCGACCTTCATCCGGCAGCGCTCGATTAACTCACCGCGATTTTCCGAAAGAAACTCGTGCATCATAAGGCGATCCCAGCGCCACTGAAACGCAGGTCAAGTCACTCTTAGACGCTCTCTTTGCAGGAAAGTTCGAGTGACACAGCGAATCGGAGTAGATCAAATCAACGTTTATCTGGTCGGAATCGCTCTCCGCGCTAGCCCTTTTGCCACTTAGCCATTTACCCGCCTAGTCGGTTGCTGCGTCTGCCTTGTGGTCCTCATACTTAGATCAACGTCTGCTGCTCGGAGCCGGATTCTGCTTTCACCGTTCGGGCAGGGTGTGAATTATTACCTTTACCGCCAAAGATAGCGGCGGACGAATGGAGGCGGGGACGGGCGAGTGGCCCTGCCGTTTCTCTATTTCGCAGCTGACCAGCGTTCATGTATCGCTCCCGGGCGAAACGTGGCTCGGACCGCCGCTGCCTGCGAGATCGGACGCGGTTGGCGAGAGATCGAGAAGCTATCGCCTCCGATCAGATTCCCATCTGGCCGCCAGGGTAAGGAAAAGCCCCATGCCTCAACCGGGGTTCGCAAAGCAGCGCGGCCCTGGAAACAGATGCGTTTAACGCGTGAGGGAATCTTAAATGAACATGCTGAGAACACCCGGCGCTGAGATGCTTTCTGAAAAGCATTCCGCCGACGCCAAGCTCCTGCACGGGTTCTCATCCGGCAGCAAAGAAGGTTTTGCTGCATTTTACGACCGTTTTTCGGGCGCCGTCTTTTCCACTGCGTGCAGGATCCTGGGGGAGGGAAAAGCAGCCGAGGAGGCGATGCAGGAGGCCTTCGTGCAGATGTGGAGGTGTTCGGCTCAGCTCGATCCATCGCGCCGCAGTGTTTTCACATGGGCGATAATGATTACGCGCAATGAAGCACTGCGCCGCCTGCGCTCTTCCGGCAGTCTCGTGCCCGACGAGAAACCGGCCTCCACCAAACACTCGACCGAAACCGCGCAGGCGAGTGAGGCAACTTCGCTGCGCCCATCGGAGCGAAGCTATGCCCCCGCGGTGTTCGCCTTTCTGACCAGCGCGGAGCAAGAAGCCCTTGAGCTTTGTTTTTTTGATGGATTCACTGCCTCCGAAGTGTCCGCCAAGCTCGGAATCCCACCGGGAAATCTCGCAGCCACGGTCCGGCGCGGTCTCTTCGGATTTCTCCACGCGTTAAGTAACGGAGCCGTCGCCAGGCCGAGTTCTTCTGGTGTGGAAGGCATGCCGGTGGTGGGCGTGACCGCAAACGCAGTGTGATGGGTCGAGACGCCGTGTCGTCAGCGGCAACGTGGCGAGCGAACCACACGTCGCCTCCTCTTCTGTAGCGGCGGTTTGCAACCGCCGAGGGTAGGGACAGGCCGCTGGGCTGTCCTTCCTCGCGCAGCGTCGCCTTCTCTTCTGTAGCGGCGGGTTGCAACCGCCGAGGGTAGGGACAGGCCGCTGGGCTGTCCTTCTCCGCGCGAAGGGCGTCGCGAGAGCCAAGCTGAACGAGTTGCAGGGTGAGGCGCGTGTGTCGGCGACCCGGCGAAGGAACGCCCAAGCGCGCTGCTACGTTTAGACCAAACAAAAACCGCCCGCGGATCTCTCGACGGGCGGTTCTTGATTCTCTGCAGCGGCGGGTTGCAACCGCCGATCTTCCGCCAGCTCAATGCTGGCATGCGGTCACCGTTGCGGTGCCCGTTGCCATTCGTCGCGACAACGACCTCCTGTAGCAACGGCGGCACCGTTGCCGACTTCGGCTCCGCGACGTTCGCCGCTGCAGCCTTTGCCAGCAGCGGCGTCGTGAAAGTGATCGGCTCACTCGCGAGGCTTTGAGCGCTGCCGTTCACCGCCTGCATAATGATCCGGATCGGTAACACCCGGACGCCCATCGAACGCTTTAGTCCACGGAGGTTGTTCCGAAGACCGGCTCGCTACGGCGGGACTGGAGGCGACGCTTCCGGAGTGGATTGTCGACCAAAACGTTTCGAAGAGCCGAAAACGCGATTCGTTCTCAGAGCAGCGATCCGCAGAACGGACGAAACGAATCCGTTTTCGCGAAAAATGTTTTCAGATCGTGCAGACGGAATCGATTTTCCCGAAAAAGATTTTTGGAATGCCAGCACGGAATCGTCCTCTGCGGAAAGCGTTTCGGGATCGTGGCCGCGGAATCCGTTTCAGCCGGGATTGTTTTCGCCGCGGGAAAACTGGTTCCCGCGTGATTCTGCGCGGCGAAGGAGGGGCTAAATCCGCCTGGAGACGCCCAGATTCGACCCTCTTCGTCCTCCCGGACCGGGAAGGGGACGTGAACGGCCGCGCGAGAAGCGGAGCTGGCGCGAGTCGATCTGGCGACGCAGCCGCACGCGGCCGGGTCCCTTTTCTCCTGTAGCGGCAATCGAGCGCACTGCGAAGGCGTCGAGATGGACTTGGCCGAAGGCTTAGTGACCACAGGGCACTAATCAATTTGTAACCGCCGGGGTAGGGAAACGCCCGCAGGGTTGTTCATTCGACAAACGGTGATTTACCGCACGCCCCC
>JALYXP010000160.1 GCA_030947045.1 Verrucomicrobiota bacterium
AGCCCTGGACGAGCTTCAGACGTTTAGCGAGCTTCTTGCGGATCTGCTTGCTTTTGGTATTACCCATCGCCTCTTCCAGCTCTTTGTTGAGCTTATGGAGGTCGATCTCGGCGAGGAGCTTCTTCACCGCTTCTGCGCCCATGCCCGCGACGAAGTCGTCAGCATACTGCTCCTGAGCTTCGCGGTATTCGCTTTCATTCAGAAGCTGAGTCTTGGTTAGCGGCGTGTTACCCGGATCAATGACGATGTAGTCTTCGTAATAGATGACGCGTTCGAGCTGCCGCGCACTCATGTCGAGCATGAGACCGAGCCGCGAAGGCATGCACTTGTAGAACCAAATGTGCGAGACCGGCACAGCCAGTTCGATATGTCCCATGCGCTCGCGGCGGACGCGCGCGAGTGTTACCTCGACGCCGCAACGATCGCAGATAACGCCTTTATGCTTGATCCGTTTGTATTTGCCGCACGAGCATTCCCAATCACGCGTCGGGCCGAAAATCCGCTCGCAGAAGAGACCGCCCTTTTCGGGCTTAAACGTCCGGTAGTTGATCGTCTCCGGGTTCTTAACTTCACCTTTGCTCCACGACCGCATCGTGTCGGAGGACGCCACACCAATCGCGACTTGGTCGAAACCGACCGCGCGTTCTTCACCAACTAACTCCCGCCAGGAATGTTCGTTCATTAAATAAGAGATTCTTTGGTTCTAAAAACTACGCGACGTTTTCTAGGAAAGGCGCAGGCGCCGAGCCGCCGACTTTGACGTCGAGGCCTAACGACTGCATTTCCTTGATCAGCACGTTGAAACTTTCTGGCGTGCCCGCTTCGAGCGAGTTGTCGCCTTTCACAATAGATTCGTAGATGCGCGTGCGTCCCTGCACGTCATCGGACTTCACGGTCAGCAGCTCCTGCAGCGTGTAAGCTGCGCCATAAGCTTCGAGTGCCCAGACCTCCATCTCGCCGAAGCGCTGGCCGCCGTACTGCGCCTTGCCGCCGAGCGGCTGCTGCGTGACGAGCGAGTAAGGGCCTACCGCACGAGCGTGGATCTTATCCGCGACCAAGTGGCCCAGCTTCAGCATGTAGATGTAACCAACAACGACTTCCTGGTCGAACTGGTCACCGGTGCGTCCATCGAACAGACGAGACTTACCGCTCTCCTGCACCCAGCTGAAGCCTTCCATCTTTTTCGCCTCAGTCAGATACTCGCGGATCTTCACCTCCGAAATTCCATCGAAGACTGGAGTAGCAACTTTGAAGCCGAGTGCCTTGGCCGCAACGCCTAAGTGTGTCTCAAGAACCTGGCCGACGTTCATACGACTCGGAACGCCGAGAGGATTGAGGCAGATTTCCACGGGCGTTCCATCCGGCAGATAAGGCATATCTTCTTCCGGCACGATGCGGGCGACAACACCCTTGTTACCGTGACGCCCGGCCATCTTGTCGCCGACCGAGAGTTTACGCTTCGAGGCGATGAATACCTTCACTTGCTTGATGATACCTGGGTCAATGTCGTCGCCGCTTTCCACGCGATCCATTGAACGCTCACGCTCGAGCTCGAGCTCCGCGAACTTATGCTCGTAGGAAGCAATGATCTCGCGGATCTTGTTCCGGATCGGCGAAGGGTCGATCTCGATGTGATCGTAAACCATTGCCAGCTTGCGCAGCAGAGTCTTAGTGATCTTACGATTAGCCGGGATGATAATTTCTCCGGTCTCAGCGTTTACCACGTCAAGAGGGATCTTCTCGCCTAGCAAGACGTTAGAGAGCGAATCGGTCAGCTGCTCGGTGAGCTCGTCCTTCTTCTTCTTGTTATCTTCCGTGATCGTCTTGAGCTGACGCTTCGTCTCTGTCGGCGTGAGCTTCTCGCGTGAGATCTCGCGGCGCGAAGAGACTTTTACGTCCATCACAATGCCGTAGGTGCCTGATGGAACAGTAAGCGAGGTGTCTTTCACGTCTGCTGCCTTCTCGCCGAAGATGGCGCGCAGCAGACGCTCTTCCGGCGCTAGCTCTGTCTCGCTCTTCGGCGTGATCTTACCGACGAGAATGTCGCCGGGCTTAACTTCCGCACCGACGCGCACAACGCCGTCCGGCCCTAGGTTCCGCAGTGCTTCTTCGGAGACGTTCGGGATGTCACGCGTGATTTCTTCCGGCCCGAGTTTCGTATCGCGCGCACCGATTTCGAACTCGTCGATGTGAATCGAGGTGTAGATATCTTCCTTCACGACCTTCTCAGAGATCATGATGGCGTCTTCGAAGTTGTAGCCATTCCAAGGCATGAACGCGACAAGCACGTTACGGCCGAGAGCGAGTTCGCCCTTATCGGTGTTTGGTCCATCTGCAATGACCTGGCCTTTTTTCACCGACTGGCCCTTCTTCACGATCGGCTTTTGATTTACACAGGTGCCGGCATTCGAGCGCATGAACTTCCGCAGCTCATACATGTGCACGCCAGCTTCATGATCGGTCTTCAACTTCTTCCGACCTTCAGGCATATGGCCATCTTTTGTGATGACAATTTGATCTGCCGTGACAGAGGCAACTTTGCCGCTGTCTGCCGAGATGATCACGGCATGAGAATCTCGAGCGACTTTGCCTTCTAGGCCAGTACCAACGAGCGGTGACTCACTGACGATCAGCGGCACGCCCTGGCGTTGCATGTTCGAGCCCATGAGCGCGCGGTTCGCGTCATCGTGCTCGAGGAACGGAATCAAACCTGCAGCTACCGACACGAGTTGCTTCGGCGAGACGTCCATGTAGTGAACCTTCTCGGGTTCGACTTCGAGGAAGTCCCCACGGTAACGGACCGAAACCTTCTCCTGCGTCAGATGACCCTTGGCGTCCATCGTGGCGTTAGCCTGTGCAACAAGGAAGTTCTCCTCGCGGTCGCCGGTTAGGTAGTCCACCTGCTCGAGCACCCGGCCTTTCTCGACCTTGCGATAAGGCGTTTCGATAAATCCGAATTCGTTGATGCGGGCGAACGTCGACATCGAGCTGATGAGACCGATGTTCGGACCTTCCGGAGTTTCGATGGGGCAGATGCGTCCGTAGTGCGACGGATGAACGTCACGCACTTCGAATCCGGCGCGATCGCGCGATAGACCGCCAGGCCCGAGAGCCGAGAGACGACGCTTGTGCGTCAGCTCAGCGAGCGGGTTTGTTTGATCCATGAATTGAGACAGCTGCGAGCGGCCGAAGAAGTCGCGGATCACCGCGCTTAGCGCCTTTGGGTTGATCAACTTCTGCGGCGTCATGCCATCGATGTTGATGTCGAACAACGTCATGCGCTCTTTCACGAGACGCTCCGTGCGCGCGAGACCGACTCGGCACTGATTGGCAAGCAATTCGCCTACCGTGCGAACGCGGCGGCTGCCGAGATGATCGATGTCATCGAGCGTGCCTTCGCCTTTGCGTAGGCTGATCAGGTACTTCATCGCGCCGATGAAATCCTTGTCGGTGACAATGCGCTCGCTTAGGTCGACGTCGATGCCGAGCTTCTGGTTGATCTTGTAGCGACCGACGCGACCGAGATCGTACTTCTTAGGGTCGAAGAAGAGCCGCTTCAGCAGTGCTTTCGCGTTAGCCACCGTTGGTGGATCACCAGGGCGCAGCTTCCGGTAAATGTCTTTCAGTGCCTCTTCCGTGTCGTGCGCTGGATCTTTCTTCAGCGCCTTCACGACAGTGTCGTCGCCGGAGATGTCGATTACCTTCACCTCGGAGGTGCCAAGCGTCATGATTTGGCGAACAGTTGCCGCGGTAAGCGGCTCAAACGCGCGCGCCACCGTCGCTTCTCCATCGAGGACGTCAGCGATCAACACCTTTGTCGCGAGTTCTTCTTCACCAAGCTTCTCGCTCAGCTTCAGCGTCTCGATGTTGTAGAATAGCTTGATGACCTCTTCGTCCGAGCCGTAGCCAAGAGCGCGCAGGAAGGTCGTCGCAAGGAACTTCCGCCGGCGTTTGCGGCGGTCGAGATAGATGTAGAGGAGGTCGCTCGTATCGAATTGCACTTCGATCCAAGAACCACGATCTGGAATGATACGGAAGCTGTAGAGAACCTTGCCGTTCAAATGGATTGACGACTCGAACGCGATACCGGGCGAGCGATGCAGCTGTGAAACAACGACGCGCTCCGCGCCATTGATCACGAACGTGCCCTGCGGCGTCATGAGCGGAATTTCGCCCATGTAAACCTTTTCCTCTTTCGTCCCCTTCTCCTCGCGGAGCTGGAACGTCACGTGAAGCGGCGCGCTAAACGTCTGGCTCTCGCGCTGCGCCTCGATCGCGCTCAACTTCGGCTCACCGATTTCGTAGTGACTGAAATCAAGCGTGGCCTTTTCGTCGTAGCTTTCGATCGGGAAAACTTCTTTGAACACGGCCTGCAGGCCGGAGACCTTCCGCTTGGAAGCCGGGACGTCTTTCTGGAGGAAATCGACGTAGGAATTGAGCTGAACCTCGATCAAATTTGGCGGTTCAACGCCTTCTTTGATTGTGCCGAAGTAAAGACGCTCTGCCGTGGTGCTGCTGCTTGCTGCCATAAGATGGGACCTGATCTTGAAACCTGGCGGCACCGGAGCCGCGAGGTTCTGGGGTTATCGCGTCGACCGGACGCGAAGACGACAAAACTGGCATCGAAATAGCTGTGCGTCAAATCGACGACTGCTATGCCGGTGCCAGCTCTGAATTTTACTGAGATGAAGAGGGTTACAAATAACTCTCGATACTGCTAACGGAGTGATGTTTTGCCACAGACGCCGACGGCACGCAAGAGATTTCCTCCTGCGCGCCGCAGCGAGTGAAAGTTGATTTACTTGATCTCGACTTTGGCGCCGGCCGCTTCGATCTTTTTCTTGATCTCTTCGGCTTCTGCCTTCGTCACGCCTTCCTTGAGGGTTTTCGGAGCGCCTTCGACCAATGCCTTCGCCTCGGCTAATCCGAGTCCGGGCACCGCGCCACGCACTTCCTTGATGACTCCGATTTTGTTGGAGCCCATCTCCGTCAGGATGACGTCGAAACTTGTTTTCTCTTCAGCTGCAGGAGCTGCCGCGCCGCCGCCAGCAGGCGCTGCCGCCGCGACCGGTGCCGCTGCGCTCACGCCCCACTTCTCCTCAAGCTGTTTCACCAAGCCAGCGATTTCCAGAACGGTCAGGCCGCTGAGCTGATCTACCAATGTGTTTGTATCCGCCATTTTGTTTCCTTCTAATTGCCGCCCCCGAAAGCCTTCGGAGAATTGAGACCGGCAGCCGCCAGTCCGGACAGTTGTTGTTTGGTTGCCCGCCCGACTCAGATGCCGGGCGAAATTTATTAGCCTGCCGCCTCCGGTGAAGTGGGTGCCGCATCTGCTGGTGCCAGCGTCTCGCCCGCCGGTGCTGGCGCTTCGGTTACGGCCGCAGCCGGTGCTGGGTCTGCCG
>JALYXP010000221.1 GCA_030947045.1 Verrucomicrobiota bacterium
AAGCAAACGACTCCGCTGCGGCAGCAAACGACCGAGCCGATTCGCCTCGGATTTTACCCGGAACAGCCCGCGAGACCCTCGCGTGCGCGGCTTCCTCCCTCTTCCCCGCAAACAACAACCCCAAACCCTAAACAAGGAGATCCGCAGTTATGGAATATTACAAAGCAGTCGTCGACGTCTCGAGCTATGCCGACAGCCAACTGAGCAGTCCTGCCAAGAAGACTCACGACATGACCACCACGAACGCCGCGACGTTCCCGAATTTGCCCATCACGATGGTGCAGTTCAACGCCGACATCGTGGACTGGGACAAGAAGCTCGGTGACGCGCTGAAAGGCGGCACCGACCGCACCACCCTGAAGACCGAAGCGCGCGCGAAACTGGAAGACGATTTCTTCCAGATCGGCACCTACGTGAACCTGATCGCGAAAGGTGACAAGGCGATCATCGACCTGAGCGGCTGCGACAGCTACAGCACGGCGCGAGTCCAGAGCAGCGGCATGGTGAATTTTGTCCCCGGCAATGTGCGCTGGGAACATGGCAACGTCTCGGCCGTCTGCGTGCTGCGCTGGAAAGGCGACGGCAAGGGCTCGACTTATGAAGTGCAAACCTGCACCGCCGACCCCGCCGTCGAAGCAAACTGGAGCTACCGCGGTTCCTTCACCGGCGGCCGGGCGGAGCTGAACGGCTTCACGCCGGGCGCGATCGCCTGGGGCCGCACCCGCAAGATCGGCACCGGCGGAAACGTCGGCGGCTGGAGCGATCCGGCGCAAATCCGGGCGAACTGACTAGTCGACGTTCCTTCCATCTGGCGGTCGTTCGGAGCCGTGCCTTCGTAAGGTCCGAGCACGCGCTGCCGGCGCTCAAGAATGGTCTACGAGTAGAGATACTCGTCGTGATACTCGCGCGCGGGCGCAAATTGCACATTCTTGTCGCCGCCGGTCTCGGGATACTCGAAGATTTCGCCTTCGTAGTTCCGGATCACGATCTTCTCGTTGTCGTGATAGAGGACGTAGCCGGGATTGATCGGCACTTTCCCGCCGCCGCCGGGCGCGTCGATCACGAATTGCGGGACGCCATAACCGGTGGTGTGACCACGGAGGCCTTCGATGATCTCGATGCCTTTAGCGACGGAACTGCGCAGATGCGAGGAGCCGTTGATCAAGTCGCACTGGTAGATGTAATACGGGCGCACGCGACACATCAGGAGCTTGTGCACGAGCGTGCGCATTGTTTCGAGATTGTCGTTCACATCCTTCAATAGGACGCTTTGGTTACCGAGGGGGATGCCGTGGTTCGCGAGCATCTCGAGCGCAGCTTTCACTTCGGTGGTGAGTTCGCGCGGATGATTGACATGTACGCTCATCCAAAGCGGATGGTACTTCTGCAGCATCCGGCAAAGCTCCGGCGTGATCCGCTGCGGCAGGAAGATCGGAACACGCGTCCCGATCCGCAGAAACTCGATGTGTGGGATCGCGCGAAGGCGTTTCAGAATGCCTTCGAGTTTATTGTCACTGAAGAGCAACGCGTCGCCGCCGCTCAGCAGCACGTCGCGAATCTCGGTGTGCTCTTCGAGATACTTGAAAGCCGCGTCGAACTCCGTGTGCAGTTCCTGTTCCCCAACGCCGCTAACGACACGACTACGCGTGCAATAACGGCAGTAGCTCGCGCAGCGATCCGTGACCAGAAACAGCACGCGATCGGGATAACGATGCACCAGTCCCGGCACCGGCATATGCGAATCTTCGCCGCACGGGTCCGCCATGTCATAAGCCGATTCCCACGATTCTTCGACGCGGGGGATGACCTGCCGTCGGATCGGGCAGTCGGGATTATCGCGCTCGATCAGGTTAAAAAAATGCGGCGTGACGGCGAGTGCCAGCTTCGTCCCGGAGAGCAGAACACCGTTCCGCTCATCATCCGACAACGTGAGATACTGCTCCAGTTGCGCCAGCGTCGTAACGCGATTTTTTAACTGCCACTTCCAGTCGTTCCACTGCTCCGGCGGAACGTCCGGCCAATGGCCCGGCGCGTGTGAGACGAACTGTTTCCCATCCGATTTGCCCGCGGCAAGTGTGACCATTTTGCTTGTTAGAAGAAAACGTTAACGTCGTTAACTATCGTGTCAACGGACCTCGGTCCGCGTGCGGAATTTGCGCCATTGAATGTTGAACGTCCGACGTTGAACGTCTGGATTCATTCAATGTCCAAGTCGAGAACCATGCGCTCCCTTTTTTCCCTGATTATCGCGACTTCGATCGCGGCCTCTTCGCTCTTCGCCGCGCAGCCGCTCGCGCAACCGGAAGCGGGTGCGACGCCGAGCGTTCCGCCGGAATCCGCGGCAGCCGGCAAAGACGTCGTGCATCAGCTCAACAGCGCGTTCACGAAAGTCTTCGAAGTGGTCGCGCCGAGCGTCGTGATCATCGAGGTGACGAAGAAAAACGATCCCGGCGACGGTCCGAGCTTCGACGATCTCTTCCAGAACCAGCCGCGCGATGACAACTCGCCACGCCGCGGCAACCCGCGTACGACGCAGCCGGTGCAGAGCGAAGGCTCGGGATTCATTGTGCGAGCGGACGGCTACATCTTCACGAACAATCACGTTTGCGAAGGCGCCGATCGCATTGACGTGAAGTTAAAGGATGGCCGCGAGTTCCAGGCGAAGCTCGTCGGCGCGGATGAGAAGACCGACGTCGCGGTGATCAAAATCGACGCAAAAGATCTGCCGATCGTGCAGCTCGGCGACAGTGAAGCGGTGCGAGTGGGGCAGTTCGCGTTCGCGATCGGCGCTCCGTTTAAGCTGGATTACACATTTACCTACGGCGTGATCAGCGGGAAAGGCCGAAGCAAGCTAATCGCAACGGGCGGCTATTCGATCTCGGATTACCTGCAGACGGACGCATCGATCAATCCCGGGAACAGTGGCGGACCGCTTTGCGACATCGACGGGAAAGTCGTCGGCATGAACACGCTAATCAACGGCCTGAACCGCGGCCTCGGGTTTGCCATCCCGATCAATCTCGCCAACGAAATCGGCCAGCAATTGATCGCCGGGACGAAGATCGTGCGCCCGTGGCTCGGTATTCGGATCGAAACCCTCGGCGATGATCAATCAATTCGCGATCTCTTCAAAGGCATCGAAAAAGGCGTGGTCGTACGGACGATCGAAGCGGACGCGCCGGCTTACAAAAGCGATCTGCGCCCATTCGACGTCATCACGCACGTGGACGGTGCGCCTGTCGGTAGTGACACGCAGCTGCAGCGCGAGGTTCTGAAAAAGAAGATCGGCCAGCCAGTGGAGTTAACCGTTTGGCGCAAGGGTCAGACCTTGAAAATCGCCGTGACGGCTGGTGAATTGCCGGGCGAGATCGGCCGGACCGCGAATGTCCCCTCGCCGGCGCAGCCAAAGCCGGAGGATGTCGGGAAATTCGGCCTGCAAGTTCAGGACCTCACGAAAGAGATGACCGAGCGCTTGAAGCTGTCGGTGCAGCAAGGCGTGATCGTCACCGACGTAGCCGACAACAGCCTCGCCGCCGCTCAAGGAATCGAGCGCGAAGACGTTATCACGGAGGTCGACGGAAAACCGATCACGAACGTGCAGTCATTCCGCGACGCGCTCACGAAAGCAGATCCGCGTAAAGGCGTGCTGTTCTACCTCGACCGAAAAGGCAGCAAGACCTTCGCGGTCATGAAGGCGGCGAGCAACTGACGCGCTGAAACGCGACGCGAAGACATCGCGCGGCCGGTTACCTCAGGCTTTCCGCCCGCCGGCGAGCACCATGATGATGCCGCCGGCGAGGCAGACGCCGCCTACAATCGGTCCCACGGGCACGCGGTGTTCGTCCTGTTTGTTGATCTCCAGCGGCCCCAGTTTCGCCACGTTCTTTTTCGTGGTGAAGCTGGAGTAGCCGCCGTACGCGAGGGCCAGAATGCCGATCGCGATCAGGACGATCCCGAGAACGCCAGTAGGCTTCATGTCAGGCAGAAAATCCCGTGCCTACAGAGTGCGCCGACCCTGGATCAAATTGATGATCAGGATGACGACTGCGATGACGAGCAGGATATGGATAAATCCGCCCATCGTGTACGAGCTAACGAGTCCGAGCAGCCAGAGAACGAGAAGAATTACGAAGATAGTCCAGAGCATATTTTCCTTTGGTTGAGGTTCGATTGGACATCGTGCGCGGCGGACGTAATGCGCTTACGCAGTTGTACTTTTTGATTCACCAGACTTTCCCGACTCGCGGCGCGGTTTACATAAATACAAACAATTAGCTAGCCGCCGCGCCTGATTTCGCATACAAGCTCCTCTCTTTATGCACCTCCGCGTTGCTGCTCTCCTCACTTTGTGCGCTCTGCTCGGCAGCTGCGCTTACCAGGGCGTCGTCGTCGATAAGTCGGCCCGCGAACTGCCGTTTAGCGAAACTGTCGGTGCGCCAGGCTCGTTCGCCTTCATGCTGCGGGACAGCACTGGCGCAGTACATCGCCAGCTTGTTACGCCGGAAGTTTTCGCGAGCTACAATGTCGGGGACTTCTTTAGTGATTTGCAGCCGGCGCCGACTCAACACGGCAACGCCCCGGAAGATAAGGTAGTGCTAACTGCCTCTCGCACGAGGCTGCGCCAGCAGAGCGCGATCACCACTGTGCATGCTCCGAAGGCGACCGCGAAACTCGCCGCAAAAGCCAGAGCGAAGAGCGGGTCGAAAGTGGCGTCGACTTCTTCCACGAAGAAGAACCGAAAATCACATCGCAGCGTCGCAACAAAGCATCGCACTCACAAGAAGGTCGACGTCGCAAAAACAAAACATCACACGAAGCCAGCGACGCCTGCATTCGTGACGAAGCCAACCGACGTCGACATCGTTGATGTCGGGGCCGGCAGGCCTGCGGTTCACTAAATTGCTCGCGAGCGACAGCAGACACCTGTCGCCGACGACATTGCCGCGCGCGGCGCGGTTTGTATGATGCGGCGTGTCCGAAACTGAACGCGCGGCCGCCAATCGAATCCCGACGCTCCGCGTTGAGATCGAGCAGCATAACCGGCGCTACTACGAAGAAGCGGCGCCGACGATTGAAGACCGGGAGTATGACGAGCTCTACCGGGAACTCGCCGAGCTAGAGCAGCAATTCCCGCACTTAGCTTCTTCCGGATCGCCGACACAGCGGGTCGGCGGCGCACCGCTGAAGGCGTTCCAGCAGGTGACGCATCGCGCGCCAATGTTGAGCCTCGACAACACCTATTCGGAAGAAGAGGTAGCGAATTTTTACGAACGTCTGGGACGCTTATTGCCTAACGAGAAGATCCCAGTCGTGGTCGAGCCGAAGGTCGATGGCGTAGCCGTTTCGCTACTCTACGAGGACGGCGTGCTGCAGTACGCGGCGACGCGCGGCGACGGCACGACGGGCGACGACATCACTCAGAACATCCGCACGATCCGCTCCGTGCCGACGCAGCTGAAAGGCACCGCACCGAAGCTGCTCGAAGTGCGCGGCGAAGTGTTCATGGACAAGGCGGGCTTCGCGAAGCTGAATTTCGAGCGCGAAGAAGCGGGGCTGCCGGTGTTCATGAATCCACGAAACGCCGCCGCAGGTTCACTGAAGCAGCTCGATCCGGCGATCGCCGCGAAGCGTCCCTTAGGCGTGGTGTTCTACGGCACCGGCGCGTTCGAAGGAGGCGAACTGGAACGCCACTCGGGGTTGTTCGGGTGGCTAAAAACGCTTGGTTTGCCGGCCGCAGACAAGTGGTGGTTGGCACAGTCAGTCGAGGAAACGCTCCAGGCGATTCACGCTCTCGATGAAATCCGGCGCGACTTCGCTTACCAGACTGACGGCGCGGTCGTGAAAGTGGACCTGCTCGAGCAGCGCTCACGCCTCGGTTTCACCGCCAAATCGCCGCGCTGGGCGATTGCCTACAAATACGAAGCGGAACGAGTCGAAACGCGCCTGCTCGACATCGTGATTCAAGTCGGCCGCACCGGTGTGCTCACGCCCGTTGCGGCACTCGAGCCGGTTACCGTCAGCGGCAGCCGGGTTGCGCGCGCCACGCTGCATAACGAAGAAGAAGTGCACCGCAAAGACATCCGGATCGGCGACATCGTGCTGCTCGAAAAAGCCGGCGAAGTCATTCCTGCCGTCGTCGGTGTTCGCAGCGACCTGCGCACCGGGGATGAGCGCGAATTCCGCATGCCGCGCCTCTGTCCCGAATGCGGCAGCGCAGTTCAGAAAGACGAAGGCCAGGTGGCCATCCGTTGCGTAAATTCGCAATGCCCGGCGCAGCT
>JALYXP010000233.1 GCA_030947045.1 Verrucomicrobiota bacterium
CCGGCGCGCCAACCCGCAAGGGAAGCAGCCGTCTACGCTATGAGCGGTAACTGGGATGAAGTCGTAACAAGGTAGCCGTAGGGGAACCTGCGGCTGGATCACCTCCTTTCTAAGGAGAAATTCAATCGGACAGCTCGAGCGCAAGCAAAGGCTGGATCGGTTTGAATAGGTCGACGGCTAACCTTGAAATCCTTCGGGATTTCAGACATGCCGTTAAGCCCTCAACAAGGAAACGCGTTGAGGCTCAGAGAGACACGAAACGGTAGCGCACAATTCAGGAGTCGCTGACAATCAAAACGAAAAGCCGGACGGCGTTGCTGTCCGGCTTTTTTGTTTTTGCGGCATGGGCGGACGGAGGCTCGAAGACTGACTTCCGTTTGCATTACCCGCTCCGCAATCTACACTCCGCAGTCTTAGCACGGGGGCATAGCTCAGTTGGTAGAGCGGTAGCTTTGCAAGCTATAGGTCTGGGGTTCGATTCCCCATGCCTCCACTTCCGCTTCCTGGTGCATGACCGGGCTTGTCGACTCTGTTTCCGCCGTCTCGCTAGAGAAAAACGCAAAACCACCTTGCGCGTCCCCCACTCCGACAACAAAATCCCGTCTGCACCTTCCGGTGCCGAAAAACGGGCCTGTAGCTCAGTTGGTTAGAGCATGCGCTTGATAAGCGCAGGGTCGCTGGTTCGAGCCCAGCCAGGCCCACTTATTCGAAGAACTTCTCGACTGGACCGCCCAGCAGGATCTCAATCGGCAGCCGCTCATACTCATATTCGTATGGCGGCTGTTTCCAGGCAAAATGATCACCATACATCCGGCGGATCGTCCTGATGATCTCCAGCGCTGTGTGATACGGCATGAACATATTGCGATCAGTCACATGCAGCTGCGCGCCGCCACAGAGTTCACCGGCGAATTTTTGAAAAGTCGGCTGGAAATACGCCGGTCGAAAATGTGCACCGGGTAACTTCAGCGCGTTCAACTCACGGCCGATCGCTTCGCCATCGATGAAAGGCGCGCCGAAGAGCTCGAACGGCCGTGTTGTCCCCCGCCCTTCCGAAATATTCGTGCCTTCCAGCAGGCACATTCCCGGGTAAACGGCAGCGGTCTCGAGGGTCGGCATATTTGGCGACGGCATCACCCACGGCAGACCTGTTTCGTCGAACCACATCGCGCGATCCCAACCTTTCATCGGCAAAACCGTGAGCTGGCACGCTGGAAAAGCTTCTCTCTGAAACAGCGCACTCACCTCTCCGATGGTAAGCCCGTGCCGCACCGGTAGCGGATGGAACCCCACGAATGACAGATATCGCACATCAGGCAGCGGCCCTTCTTTCGTCAACCCATCGATCGGGTTCGGACGATCCAGCACGACGACATGCACGCCGGCTCTCTCGCACGCGCGCATGCAGAGGAACAGCGTCCAAATAAAAGTATAATACCGCGCGCCCACGTCCTGCAGGTCGACAAGCAGAACATCCAGGCCATCTAGCATTTCCGGCGTCGGCTCACGATGTTCACCATAAAGGCTGAAGACCGGTATTCCGAGGCGGGCATGCTCGTAGCTGCGCCACTCGACCATGTTGTCCTGCGTCTGACCGAGGAAGCCGTGTTGCGGACCGAAGAATGCGCTCAGCCGTAAGAATTCCCCACTCGTTCGTTCCAGAATCCGCGACGTGTGTTCAAGAGTCTTGCCGACTGACGCCGGGTGTAGGAGTGCGCCGACCCGCACGCCCCTCAGCGTCGCTGGCCAGAGCTCGGCGAGATGATCGATCGGGAGAAGGACAGCCATCTACCCGATTGATTTACGCAGACGGACAACGCGATACACGGCGAGTCCGGCAAGCGCGCCGACTGCGTCGATGCAGACGTCGATCGGCGAAGCGGTTCGCGAAGGGACAAACGATTGGTGGAATTCATCACTCATCGCGAAGACTACTGCTGCAGCAAAAGAGAGGATCAAAACCATGCGCGATCGCGCGTTCGGAAGCTGCGCGAAAAGGAGCCGTGCGAAAAGGAGCGCGACAATGAAATACTCACTGACGTGCGCGCTCTTGCGAATGACGATGTGCAGAATTCCCACTGTTTCGTCAGAAATGCTTGGCCAAAGCCAATGCAGAAAAGGACCGAGCAAACGAGACGTGTGCTCGGAGGACATCCGATCGCTTGACCAGCTGAACATCAAAGTCATCCAAACGACAACCGGCGCCCAATACTTCAGACATCGAAACACGCGCCACAATAGCGCAGCCTCTCCGGGAGGACACATCACCCCCGCGACGTGTGCTACGTTGGTCCTCGTGAGCGACTTCGAACTCGATCGACCACTCGTTTTCCAGCCGCTCTTTATGGAGCGGATCTGGGGCGGACGAAGACTGGAAACTCTTTACGGTAAACGCCTGCCAGCTAGCACTCCGATCGGTGAATCATGGGAAATCGCCGACCGACCGGAGGCGCAAAGCGTCGTCGACAGAGGTCCGTGGCGCTCCCGAACACTGCACGATTTGTGGCTTCATGAGCGCGAGCAGGTATTCGGGCAGATGCCTGACTCCGAGCGTTTTCCACTGCTCATCAAACTGCTCGACGCTCACGAAAAGCTTTCGGTACAGGTGCATCCCCCGGCCGATGTCGCAACCGAGATGGGCGGAGAGCCGAAGAGCGAATTTTGGTATATCGTCGACGCAGCCCCAGCGGCCGAGCTCTACGTCGGCTTAAAGCCGGGAAGTTCGCGGGCAACTTTCGAGCAAGCGATCGCGAAGGGAACGGTCGATCAGCACCTGCACCGCGTGCCGGTCAAAAAGGGCGACGCCCTGTTCCTGCCGAGCGGACGAGTCCACGCGATCGGCGCTGGGAATGTCATCGTTGAGATTCAGCAAAATAGCGACACCACCTATCGTGTTTTCGATTGGAATCGATATGACGAGAGCGGTGCGCCGCGCACCCTGCACGTCACCGAGTCACTGCAGGCGATCGATTTTGCTGATCGCGCGCCGGAGTTGGTGACGGCCAAGGGCGAAACACTGCTGCGTGACCCGCTCTTCCATATTGATCGTTGGATCCTGGAAAGGCCGCGAGACCTCGCCTCGCGTGGCCAATTTGCCATCGTCGGTTGTCTCACTGGTGCTCTCGAATGCGCAGGCGAGATGTTGGAACCGGGCGGCTTCTTTGTTGTTCCTGCATCTCTGCGCGATCGCGCGCTGCGACCGGTGAAACCCGACACCACTCTTCTTCGCGTCACGCTCCCGCAACAAGGTGGCGACTCCGCCCATTGTTAGGCGCAGCCTATGCGGAAACCCCTCTAGTCACGATCGTTGATCTCTGTTAGTTAGGCGGCAATGGCCTCCACGCCTGAGCTTCAACACACCCTCGGAAAGTCCGCCAGCGTCAGCGGGACCTCGCTGCACACCGGCGAGAAGGTGACGCTACGACTGCAACCCGCGCCGGCGGATCACGGCATCAAGTTCAGACGCAAGGACCTTCCGGAAGAGCCGACAATCGACGCTCGCATCGAAAACCTGAAGACCGTCGAGCGTGCGACGACAATTGGCGAGGGCTCGATGCGCGTGCACACGGTCGAACACGTGCTCGCCGCG
>JALYXP010000241.1 GCA_030947045.1 Verrucomicrobiota bacterium
GCTGACGATTGCCAGCGGCTACACGCTTCAGGGCAGCTTTCAGTTAGGCGTGGATTTCCTGCGCTTCACAAACAACGGCACGATCAACGCCAACACCAGCGCGGGCCTCATCATTGACCCGACAAACGCGCTCGGCGACGCAGTCAACAACGGCCTGATCAAAGCGAGCAACGGCGCGACGCTAACGCTCTACTTCGGCGTTTACAGTAACGGCAGTGGCACCATCCAGGCGCTCGCCGGTTCGTTCGTGAACATCCGCGACGGCGCGCGGATCATCGGCGGCACGCTCAGCACCGCCGATCTCACCGGCGCGGGCGGCGTCATCCAGTCGATCAACAACGCTTCCATCGAGAACCTGACCAACAACGGCTTCTTGAACGCAGTCGATAACACCACCCTGCAATTTGTCGGCACGATCGTCGATAATGGCGTGACCCGGCTCAACTCCGCCGGCAACACCACTGATCTGCGTCTCAATGGCGACGTGACCCTGAATGGCACCGGCACCCTCACCGGCTCGAACACCCTGTCCAATCGCGTCCTCGGCCTTACGACTGGAAACGAAACCCTGACCAACGGTCCCAGTCATACCATTAACGGCACGATGCAACTCGGGCAGAACTTTATGAATCTGGTCAACCAGGGCCTTATCGAGTCGAACCAGAGCAACCTCATCATCGACCCAACGAGCACCGCGCTGAATGACATCACCGGCACCTTCCGCGCCAGCAGCAACGCCCAGCTCACGCTAGCGGGCGGGAGCTACACGAACAACGGCACCTACGAGGCGCTCACGGGCAGCGTGCTCCAGATGAACAGCGATGCCGTTCTCACCAATTACAACAGCGGGACGATGACGCTCACCGGCGGCACCTACCGCTCGGTCTCCACCGGTGGGCAAAGCACGCTCAACCTGAACATCGGCCAGGTGGTGAACAACGCCGCAGGGATCGTGCTCGACGGCGTGAACACGATCATCCACACGAGCGACAACACGACGGATGCGCTGCGGGATTTCAACAACAACACCGCCACCGGCAGCTTCACCGTCACCAATGGGCGCAATTTCAATCGCACCTTTGCTTTCAACAATGCGGGCCTCGTGATGGTCGGGCCAAGCAGTTTGTTCACCGCCGTGCAGTTTGATCTCAGCGGCACATTGACCGGCGCCGGCACATTGACCGACAGCGGCCCGCTTAACTGGACCGCGGGCACGATGAGCGGCACCGGAATCACGAACGCGAACGGCCCACTCAACATCACAACAAGTGCGAATAAAACGCTCGATGCGCGAACCCTGAACGCTGCCGCCACCACGACATGGTCGGCCGCGGGTACGATCATCGCCGGCAACGGCGCGATCTTCAACAACCTCGCGGGCGCGACCTTCAACGCGCTGACCGCGCAGGCCATCGCTTACAGCGGGACCGGGACGGCGGCCACTTTCAACAACGCCGGCACTTTCAACAAAACCGGCACCGGCACCACGACCACGATCGACGCGATTTTCAATAACAGCTCCGTCGTGAACATCACGAGCGGCACGCTCTCTCTTCAACGCGGCGGCACCGATACCGGCAGCTTCGCGGATGCATCCGGCGCGACGCTCACCTTCGGCGGCGGCACGCACGGCATGAATGCCGGGGCGAGTGTGGCGGGCGCGGGCGCGGTGAACTTTAGCCTCGGCGTCGTCAACTTCGCGAGCGGCTCGACCTACAACATCTCCGGCCTAACGACCATTAACAGCGGGGCCGCGAACTTCAACAACGCGGCCACGGGCGCGGCCACGGCCTTCACTTCCGGCATCCTTGGCGGGACCGGCAGCTACACGAGCGGCGGTCTCTTTACCTGGAGCGGCGGTACGATGAATGGCGGCGGGATCACGAATGCAAACGCCGGACTCACCTTGAACGGCACCACGAAGACGCTTGTAAGCCGGACGTTGAACAACAATGGCGCGGCGACTTGGAGCGCAGGCAATTTCTCGGCCGGTCAGGGCGCCGTCTTTAACAACCCGTTAGGCAGCACCTTCGACGACAGCTTCGACGGGTCGTGGCTCTTCGATCAGGGCGGAACGCTTACGCAATTCAACAATGGCGGCAGCTTCACCAAGTCTGCGGGCGCGGGCACGACGCTTTTGCAGCTCGCCTTTAACAACAGCGGCTCGGTCAACGCGAATAGTGGCGCGCTGAGCTTCAGCCAGGGAATTCAGGGAACGAGCGGCACCGTCACGATCGCACCCGGCGCAACGTTGAACGTCAGCGCAGGCGCGTTCGCGAGCAGCGCGGCGACGTTGAACCAGAACGGCAACCTCTCGTTAGGCAGCAACAACTTCAACGTCGCAGTCGACTACACCAACGCGAACTTCGGGACGGGCAACAGCTTCAATCCGCGCGCGAACGTCACTGGGACGGGCGGTATTAACGCGACCGGTAATGTGAACCAAAGCATCACTGGAAATGTGACCGGCGGCACCACCACCGCGCCGACGATCGCGTTCGGCAACTTCCACGTGGGCGACGGCAGCGTGACCAAAAACTACGTGATCAACAACACCGGCAGCAGCGGACCGTCCTTGCGCGGTGCCATCCAGACGAGCGTGAATGGCGGCAACATCACGGACGCGCGCTTGAGCGGGACCGGCGTGACGGCCACGAATTGGGGAGCGCTCATAGCGGGCGCGAGCACGGGAAATTTTGCCGTCACCTTTAACCCGAGCAGCGCCGGCGCCTTGAGTGGTCAGCTCGTGCATGTGGTTAACAATTTCGACAATGTCCAGGAGCAGAACATCGCCTTGACCGGCGGCGTCTACCGCCTTGCGTCCGCCAGCACGCATTCACCAGAGCCGGTGACTTTCGGCGTCGTGCACATCGGCGACAGCCCGAGCCAGTCTCTCAGCGTGACGAACACAGCGCCGAATGACGCGTTCTCCGAAAAGCTCGACGGCTCGATCGGCTCCACCACTGGCGGGGTAACGGCGAGCGGATCGTTCTCGCTCCTCGCGCCAGGTTCCACCAGCACCAGCCTCGCGGTAGGGATTAGCACCGCGAGCGCAGGCACCAAAGATGGGACCGCGACGATCGCGCTGGTTTCGAACGGAACCGGCACCAGCGGGCTGGCGAATACGAACCTCACATCGCAAACCGTCAACGTGACCGGGCAGGTCAACTACTTCGCCGATCCGGTAATCGTCTTTAAGTCCGGGCAAGCGACATTGACCATGCAAAGCCCGACCATGTTCACGCTCGTCTTTGATCCCGTCGCGCAGAACAGCGGGACCTATCTCGCGACATTTGGACTCGAGAACTTCCTGCACGATGCGACGTTCCAAGACTTGTTAGGCGGAACGTTTGATCTCACAAGTCTCGGCAACTTCGCGGTCACGAATACGAATCCGTTCTCCGGCGTGGCCTCCGGTTCGTCACACGATTCCGACGCAACCTTCAACAGCGCAATGGCCCCTGGAACCTACAACGGGCAGCTCCGGGTTTCGCCGACAAGCACGAACGCGAGCAGCAGCACCAACCTTAACGCGATCACTCTGAACCTGAAGGCCACGATCGTGCCGGAGCCATCGACCTGGGCGCTGGTCTTTGCCGGCGCAGGTCTGTTAGCCGCGCTCCAGCGAATCCGTCGCCGGCGCTGACTGAGCTTAGCGTTCCGGCGAGTAGTTGCCGTAGCCGCGCTGCTTCAATTCCCAGACCTTGAGCGCAGCGGCGAGGAGGCTCTTCGTCCGCGTCAGCGTGCCCACCGCGGCAGGCTCCCGTGGCGTGGTCTTGGTTGCCGTCGCAGTGCCGTTCGCGCGTTTGCGTGGCCGTCCACGGCCTTTGGCTTTCGCGCTTGGTCTCGCAGCGGAGTCGCTGACCGGGAGATGGCCACTGCTGTTCATGCGGAGCTAAAAAGCAGCTTGCAGGCCAGCAACGAAGCTGGAGCGATTCGTTAGGCGATTCCTCCCCGTCCAGCTCGGGAAACCGCTTGTGCCTCCTTCGGTTCTCTCCTCAATTACACCGCCATGGCGAACCGGAAGCTCGGCTGTCTTAGCATCTTTTTGTTTGTCGCTTTGTGCGTCAGCCTCCTGGCGAATTTCGTTCTCATCGCGGTCGCTTTCAGCCGCCTCACCGGCAATGCCGACCAGGAGAAGGTGCCGCGTTTTCGCGAGACCGTGATCCAAAAGGGTGGCTCTCAGGAAAAGATAGCGGTCATCGCTTTGCGCGGGCTGATCAGCTCCAGCCTGCCGGGCAACGTCGGCGAATCGATGGTCGACGATATGCGTTATGCGCTCGAGCAGGCACGCGACGATAAGAACGTCCGCGCGATTGTGCTCGAGATCGACTCGCCCGGCGGCGAGGTGAACGCTTCCGACGTGATCTACGACGCGGTCGTAAAGACGCGCGCCAGGAAGCCGGTGGTGGTCTACATGGATTCGCTCGCGGCCTCCGGCGGCTATTACGTCGCGTGCGGCGGGAAGTATCTGATCGCGAACGACACCACCATCACCGGCAGCATCGGTGTGATTATCCAAACGCTGAACTACGAGCAGCTCTTCAACAAAGTCGGTCTCGCCTCCGTTGTTTTCAAAAGCGGTAAGTTCAAGGACATGCTCAACGGGGCGCGTCCGATCACGCCGGAGGAACGTGATTACGTGCAGAGTTTTGTCATGACGACGTATGAGAAGTTCCTCGGCATCGTGGCGAAGGAGAGGAACCTTTCAGCCGATACGTTGCGCAACACGATCGCTGACGGCCGCATTCTTTCCGGCGGCGCGGCGCTCGAGACGAAGCTGATCGATAGCCTCGGGCACATCGAAGACGCCTTCGCGAAAGCGAAGGAGCTCGGCAACGCGCACGACGCCGCGGTGGTGAAGTATGGCCCGCCATTCACGATCAGCCGCTTCTTCCGCACCCTCGGCGAATCGAACAGCCGCAAGATTGAATTGAGTCTGCCCAAGCAGCTCGTGCCGCAGCTCGAGACCGGCCGCGCGTATTTCCTGCCCAGCTACTACGCTCCGTAAGTCGGAGCCGCGCGCGCCATGCCTGACGGCTTCTTTACAGCCTTCGCCGCTGTAATAAACGCGATCTTCCTCGCGGCGGGTGTCTACATCTACATTGCACTCGTTAGGCAAATCAGCAGCCGCCCGACGCAGGACGGACGGGGCGAAACGAAGACCTTCGAGCTGCCGGAAGCGATCCTCGCCGCCGCCCTCGGCACGCTTTTTGTCATGAACGCGCTTGTCGCGCCCGCGCATCCGGAAAAGTTGATGCTGAAGACGAACGACCTCGTGGCAAACGCGCTGATTTCCTTGGCGTTGTTTGTCTTCGTGGCCGCGTTCCTCACCGTCCGCGGCCGCCGCGTGAACGTTCTCGCCGGCCTGAGCCACGTCACATTTCGGCGCAGCTTGACGACCGCGGTGATCCTTCTTTTCGCCGCTTATCCGCTGCTCTTCCTCGCCGACCTCGTGAGCCAGCATGTCCTGCGTTTGCCGACGAGCAGGCAGACCATCGTCGAACTTTTCAGCGGTTCGGAAACGCTCCAGCAGCGCGTCATCATCATCATCCTGGCGGTCGGAATTGCGCCGCTCGTCGAGGAGTTTGTCTTCCGCTTTTTCCTCTACGGCGTGCTCCGTCGCTACTTCGGTCGCTTCATCGGCACGGTCTCGAACGCGATGCTCTTTTCCGCGGTCCACGCGCACATTCCATCCGCCGCACCGCTCTTCGTTCTCGGGCTCTGTTTCTCGATCGCCTACGAATTGAGTGGCTCGATCTTTGTCTCGATGTCTTTTTATTATATATTCAATTCCATGACCCTGATCGCGCTCGCGTTTCC
>JALYXP010000247.1 GCA_030947045.1 Verrucomicrobiota bacterium
GCGTGTCCAGCGCGGCATTCGCCAAACGCTGAGGATCCTTCTTGGATTCGCCCCGCTGCGCAGCCGGACTCGATCAGATCTCGCCGTCACGCAGTTTGCGTTTGCGTTTGAATCCGGCCGCCGCATATTACGCCCTCAAGACGCGGGGTGGAGCAGTCTGGTAGCTCGTCAGGCTCATAACCTGAAGGTCGTGGGTTCAAATCCCGCCCCCGCAACCATTGACAAAGAGCTGCTATTCAGCAGCTTACGCAGGTCCGGGCGGTCCGCAGAAATTCAACCGAAGGACCGCTGTGCCCGTGAAAGACTCTCGAAGGCCTGAGCGAGTCGTTGTAGATATCAGCCGCGACGATGAGGAGAACCTAGGAGTCGACACATCGAGAATCCAGTTCCCCGCCACAGCAGGAGGACAGCTCAGAACCCCCATCTTAGACGCAACAGAATATGACACCCCTGCGGATGAAACCGACCCGCAAATACCGGGTGACATTCTTCCCCGGGAAAGAATAATCTTGATTTTGTGATTGCTTTTCGCTGCTCCCAGAATTGGCGTTTCCGACACTGGCATTTCGTCGGTCACGGGACTTGCCTGCTGGTTAACGCGCTCTCAATTTGACGTACAAGTCTCTATGATGTTACCGTTCGTGGCGTGATCGGGCAACCGGTATCGCGGTGGTCGAGGCCTACAATTTGTATTAATTGTCAAGGTGCTTGGCCGCTAGCGTAAGAGCTACTCGTTCCGCCAGGCGTCCGCCTGATCCGGGTGGCTGTTGTTATCGTAATACGCCACTAACTGGTGCCGTGCGCTTTTTGTTCGAGGATCGTTAGCACCGAACTTCCGCGTCAAGGTGCGGCAGCTGTGAAGAAGCAAGGGCTCGGCTTCGGCTGCTCGCATCGGCTGTCGACTGAGACATTCACCGAGAGCGCGCTCGGCGAGCGCTACCCAGAAGTGATCTTTCGGCAGCGAGTCGGTGCGCAGTTTAAGTGCTTCACGCAGCGCGGCTTCGCCTTCTATAGAATTGCCTGTTTGGTCGAGGATTAGCCCCTTCGTCATCAGAGCAGTGGGGTATTGATCGTAGTGGGGACCGAAGCTTTCTTCATAGATCCTTAGGGCTTCCGTTACTTTGATCTGCGCTTCGGTGAAACGGCCCTGCCGATAAAAGGAGATTGCCTGGTTACGGAGGTTATCGCCGAGCCAGAGGTGCGCAGGACCTAATAGTCTACGAAATAGTTGCTCGCCTTCGGACAAAGCTTCGTCCGCTTTCGCGAATTCTTCATTGTCCGTCAGAAAGCCGCCAAGGATCGTTTGAGCAAAGCCATAGCTAGGCGTGTCCCTCCGGTCGGCTTGTTGTTCCCCTTCCACTGCTTCCTGCGCGGTGCGAAGCGCTTCCTGGAAGTGCCCTTCGTCAGCCAAGGTAGAAGCCAGGGTGCTGCGAGTAATGCCCGCGACGAAATGTGAGTTCTTTGGTAGCTTCGAGCTTAGCGCAATCGTTTCGCGGAACAGCAATTCCGCCTCTCCGGAATCTCCCTGAGTGCGGCGGAGGTATCCAAAGTTGTTCAAGGCGGCGACGAAGTCATCAACCTTAAACTTACCTTGAGCATAGGCTTTCCGGAGACGCGGTAAGACTTCGCGGTATGCCTTCTCGGCCGCTTCCAGATCTCCATGACTGAAGAGGACATAGGCGCTGGCAGACAAAGCGGGGATAAGGCGCGGGTCGCCCGGAGAATACAGCCGGGTTGCCAGAGTGATGTATTTCCGCATGTGCTCTTCAGCCAGCCGTTGATTCCCCTGACCGTTGTAGCTTGTGGAAATGATCCGCTCGAGTTCAGCGCGGGATTCTGGTTGAAGCGTGAGCATCGGATCGGTCAGTCGACGAGCGGCAGCGTCCAGAAGGTCGCTCATCGTGGCGTTGCGACCATTTTTGCGCGACGAATCCAGATACGGATTGGAGTAACTAATCAGGTCTTCCAAAAAAGTATTCACACTCTGTGCTTCCGCTTTTTCCTCCCGCGCCACCTCTGCTTGCCAAGAGGTAGTGATTATCCCGATAACCATAGACAGAAGAAGGAGCAGGCCAGCGGCTACTCCGAGCCGGTTCCGCTGGACGAACTTTTCGGTCCGATAAGTGAGCGTATCCTTGCGCGCGATTACGGGGCGGCCTTCGAGATATCTTCGAATATCGTCGGAAAAACTATCAACGGAGGAATAGCGGCGGGCTGGTTCCTTGCGCAGTGCCATGAGTGCGATGGTGTCAAGATCGCCGCGCAAACTACTGTCACTTCTGGAGTCGTTGCCCGGTCGTACCGCGGAGCTAGGACGTGTAGGTTCTTGTTCGCGGATGGCGCGTAGCAGTGCGGCAGGTGTTCGAGAAGTAATCTGGTAAGGTTTCTCTCCCGTGAGTAGCCGGTAGAAGATGACCCCCAGGCTATAAACATCGGTCGCAGTCGTCATCGGTTCACCGCGTGTTTGCTCCGGGCTAGCGTAGTCTGGCGTCATCGCCGGAGCTGATGTCATCGCCGCATCGAAAGCCGCACCGGCATCTGTGTCGAGCAGCTTGGCAATCCCGAAGTCGAGTAGCTTCGGTTCGCCGTCGGCACTCACCCGGATATTCGCCGGCTTAAGGTCGCGATGAATCACCAGCCGTCGGTGCGCGTAGCTAACCGGCGCACAGACCTTGCGGAATAATTCTAGGCGCTGCGGCAGGCTCAGTTTATTGTGTTCGCAATAGTCATCGAGCCGTTCGCCTTCGACATACTCCATCACGAAGTATGGAAGGCCTTCGGGAGTCATCGCACCGCCGTATAAGCGGGCGATGTTAGGATGCGTCAGGTTGGCGAGAATGCGTTCTTCCCGACGAAACTGCTGGATGATCTCCGCGGTGCCGTAGCCGCGCTTAACTAACTTAAGCGCGACCTTCCGGTTAAGTTCGGTGTCTTCGGCGAGATAGACTTCTCCCATGCCGCCGCTGCCGATCAGTGAGAGGATGGTGTAGGTGCCGAGTTGCTCGCCGGGCTGCAGACCATTGATCAGATCGGTCAGAAGGCCGGCGGCCGTTTCCACGGCGGGTCGCTCGATGAAAGTACTGGCCTCATTGTGCGAACAAAGCAGCCCTGCGACTTCGTGATAAAGCGAGGCACGAGCGCCGCAGGCGTCCCGGACGAAGTGGGTGCGCGTCGCGGGATCGTGTTCGAGAGCGTCGAAGAAGATTTCCTCGGCACGCTGCCAGTCTTCCTTCACAAGGGTAACGGATCCACTACTCGTGAGGTAGCGACGGCGTTGTCGCCTTTGATTGCCCGATGCAGCCAGGCTTTGGCGACAGTCCAGTCTCTTCGCACGGTCGCAGGGTTGAGGCTCATGACTGCGGCGGTCTCTTCTACGGTCAAACCACCGAAGAAGCGCAGTTCGACGACGCGGCTTTTCCGCGCATCGATGGCGGCGAAGTCCTGGAGCGCAGCATCGAGCGCGAGTAATTCCCCGGCGCGCGCTTCGGGAGAGATGTCAAGGTCATCGAGGGATAAATGTTCCGCGTCGCCCCCGCGTTTGGCCGCCTTATAAGCGCGCGCGTGATCGATGAGGATGCGGCGCATGAGTTGCGCGGCGATGCCGAAGAATTGCGCGCGGTTTTTCCAGTTGGCGCCGCTTTGATTGATGAGGCGGAGATAGGCTTCATGCACGAGCGCCGTCGGCTGGAGGGTGTGATCAGAACGCTCGGCACTCAGGTGCTGGCGGGCGATGCGGCGCAACTCCTCATAAACAAATGGCATCAGGCGATCGGCGGCATCGGGTTGGCCGGCGCTCCATTGGCTGAGGGCGATGGTGAGGTCCGACGGGACGGCGCTGTTATCACTCATCCTGGCGGTTCCGTGAATTCTGAAGATTGGCAAAAATAGTCTGCGCGGTTTCGGACTCATTTTGCGCGTTACGTATTAAACCACTATGGCGCCCGTCGCCCAAGAACATCTTCATATGAAAACTCACCGCCTCCACGCCTCGCGTTCCGCTCGGAACTTCGCTGTCGCCGCTTGCCTGAGCGTCGCGTTTTGCGCTGCCATTACGACATCAAAGGCCACCCCCGGGGACGTTTTCGTCGCGGATAATACCGGTCAAAAAATCTATCAATACACCCCGCCTAACCTCGATGGCATCCTCACGAATGCGGTAAGTTTCCCGGTCGGGCTGGCGATTGATGCCGCTGGGAACGTTTACGAAGCGGACAACGGGAGCAATAACATTTTCAAGTTCACGCCGAGCGGCACCAAAACGACATTTGCCAGTGGGTTTGTAGGCGTCTCCGGTCTGGCTTTTGATAAAAGCGGAAATCTCTTCGCTACTGATGTGGGGACCGGAGGAACCAGCGGGTTTATTTATAAAATAACTCCCGCGGGAGATAAGACCGTTTTCGCGAGCGGGCTTAGCTTGCCCCGAGGTCTCGCATTCGATCCGGCCGGCAACCTCTACGAATCCGAGCAAGGTAGTGCCCAAGGCGATAGCATCATCAACAAGTTTACTCCGAGCGGGGTTAAGAGCGTCCTCGTCGATTTCGGGTTCAATCACAAACTCCTGGGGCTGGCGATTGATCCCACGGGCAAGTTTCTCTACGCCGCCGAGCCCGTTCCCACGCCTTTGATCCGGAAAGTTGACCTTGCAGGCGGCAACGGAAGCATCTTCACCCAGAACATAAGCCAGCCCGCCTACCTGGCGTTCGACGCGGCGGGTAAGCTCTACGTCACCAACAACGGTAGCAGCAGTGATACCGCCGCGGTTTACATCTTCGCAACGGACGGAACCAGGACAACGCTGTCCAGCGGTCTCAGCTCGCCAGCGGGCATCGCAGTCGCGCCGAGCACGCCGGTCGCCTCGCAGCTCTTGAACATTTCGACACGTTTGAACGTTTTGGCTGGAGACAACGCGTTGATTGGTGGTTTTATCATTACCGGCACTGATGCCAAGAAAGTGCTTTTGCGCGCGATCGGGCCTTCGTTGACGGCGGCCGGTGTCACCGGGGCATTGCAGGATCCGAAGCTTGAGCTACATGACGCCAGCGGAGCGACGATCGCCACAAATGACAACTGGCGGATGACCCAGCTTGGCGGCGTGATCACGGCCGACCAGCAAGCGGACATCCAGAACAGCGGGGCTGCGCCGACTAACGACAAGGAATCGGCCATCATCGCGACATTGTCCCCGGCGGGCTACACCGCGGTTGTGCGCGGAGTGAATGATACGACCGGCATAGGAGTGGTAGAAGCTTACGATTTGAATCAAGCGGCTGCTTCGAAGCTGGCCAACATTTCGACACGCGGCTTTGTCGACACGGGCGATAACGCCATGATCGGCGGTTTCATCCTGGGACCGGCTACTGGCGCGAGCGCGAAAGTGGTGGTGCGGGGGATCGGGCCATCCTTGAGTGCGTTCGGGGTGAACAATGTGCTGCAAAATCCAATTCTGGAATTGCACAACGAGAACGGAGCAACGCTGGTGACTAACGACAATTGGCGACAAGACCCTGCCGCGACCGAAATCCAAAGCGACGGCCTTGCGCCCAAGAGCGACTTTGAAAGCGCCACGCTGCAGGTCCTGGCCCCGGGCGCTTACACCGCCATCCTGCGCGGAGTCCAGAACGGCACCGGCGTAGGACTAATCGAAGTCTATAACGTGCAGTGAAGCGACCAACGAGCGGAGTCCACCTATTGAAACGTTTGTCGTTCACTCTTTTAGCTGGGTTCCTCAGCTTTGCGTCTGCGCGCGGCGATACCTATAGCGTCACGACCGTTGGCGACAGCGGGCCAGGTTCGCTCCGCCAGGCGATTACCGATGCAAATGCCCATCCGAATAGCTCCTCTACCAATCCCGACGCGATTGTGTTCAACATCCCCGGCACTGGCGTGCACACGATCACGCCGTCCTCAGCGCTCCCCAGCATTACCGACCCGGTAAGGATCGACGGTTACACCCAGCCGGGCAGCAAGGCCAACACCCTCGCCATCGGCGACGACGCGAAGCTGGTTATCGAGTTGAACGGCATGAGTGCGGGCGCGAATGCCAGTGGGTTGACCTTGGCCAGCGGCAGCACCGGCTCGCTGGTGCGCGGGTTGGTCATCAACCGCTTCGGAGGCAGCGGCGTTTCGACAACGTCGAGCGACACCCACACCATTGCCGGCTGCTTCATCGGCACGGACACGACGGGCACGACGGCGCTCGGCAATCTGCGCGGCGTGACTTTCGGGAGCGTCACCACCGATTTGGGGCAAAACCTCGCCGGCGGCACTCCGCCTGCCGACCGCAACGTGATTTCGGGCAATCAGAGCGATGGCCTTCTCCTCGGTTTCTTAGCCGGTAGCGGCGGTTTCG
>JALYXP010000252.1 GCA_030947045.1 Verrucomicrobiota bacterium
GGTGCGGCATTGGCTATGACGCGCATCGGTTAATCGCCGGACGCAAGTTGATCCTCGGCGGTGTCGAGATTCCGCACTCGTTAGGCCTCGAGGGACATTCGGATGCGGATGTTCTCTCGCATGCAATCGCCGATGCGCTGCTTGGCGCGATCGGCGAAAGCGATATCGGTCATCATTTTCCGAACACAGATGAAAGCATTCGCGGCATCAGCAGCATCGCCATTCTCGAACGTGTCGGTGACGTGCTCGGGAAACGCGGAGCGAAGATAGTGAACGTTGACGGGACGTTAATCGCGGAGGCGCCGAAGATCGCGCCACATATCGCCGCGATGCGCGAAAACATCGCGCGAGCGCTTCGGCTCGACGGCTCGCGCATTAGCATCAAAGCGACCACGAACGAAGGTCTCGGCACGATCGGCCGCGGTGAAGGGATGGCTGCGATGGCGGTCGCGAGTGTGGAGATGTGATGATCAGTCATTCTGAGCGAAGCGGAGCGGAGTCGAAGAACCCCGTGGCGCTGCCGCACGCACTGCAACGGGGTCCCTCGACTTCGCTCGGGATGACGGAACGGCGCTGAAGCAATGGCGCTGCGCTTTTTCAACACCTACTCGCGCGAGATGGAGGAGTTCCGTCCGCTCGATCCGGCCGGTCGCGCGGTGAAGATGTATACCTGCGGGCCGACGGTATACAGCTACGCGCACATCGGAAACTTTCGCGCTTATCTGTTCGAAGATTTGCTGCAGCGCCATCTTGAGTCGCGCGGATTTGCAGTTCATCGCGTGATGAATCTGACCGACGTCGATGACAAGACGATCCGCGGGTGCCAGGCAGCCGGCGTTCCGCTCGCGGAGTTCACACAGCCGTTCAAGGATGCGTTCTTCGAAGATCTCGACACGTTGCGGATCAAGCGCGCGGACTCCTTCCCGCAGGCGACCGACCAGCGGCAGATCGCGGCGATGGTCGAGATGATCGGCACGCTGATGTCGCGTGACCTGGCTTATCAGGCAGAAGACAAATCAGTCTATTTTCGCATCAAGAAGTTCCCCGAGTACGGCAAGCTCGCGCACTTCAACCTCGACGAGCTGCAATCAACCGGTCGCGTAAAGAACGACGAATACGAAAAGGAAAGCGTCGGCGACTTCGCGTTATGGAAAGCGTGGGACGAAGCGGACGGCGCGGTGCGTTGGGAAAGTCCGTGGGGCGCTGGCCGGCCGGGATGGCACATCGAGTGCAGCGCAATGGCGACGCAGGTTCTGGGCGACCAGCTCGATATCCATTGCGGCGGGGTTGATAATATTTTTCCGCATCACGAGGCGGAAATTGCGCAGACGGAAGGCTGCACCGGGAAGCAGTTCGTCCGATACTGGCTGCATTGCGCGCACCTGATGGTCGATGGCCAGAAGATGTCGAAGTCGCTCGGCAATTTTTACACGCTGCGCGATCTTCTGGCGAAGGGCTACAGCGGTCGCGAAATCCGCTACGCATTGATGCGGGTGCACTATCGCGCGCCGCTAAACTTTACCTTCGACGGCATGCAGGAAGCGCGGCAATCGCTGGCGCGGATCGATGACTGGGTGCGGCGACTCCGTGAAACTGCGAACGCAGATGGCGATGCGAGCGGAGGCCAAGAGGGCGACGCTTTTGCAGCGGCGCTGGATGATGATCTGAATATATCCGCGGCGCTGGGCTACCTCTTCGAAATGATCCGGGAGAGCAATCGCGCGCTCGATCAAGGCAGCGCCACAAGCGCCGACACAGCCAGGTGGTGGCGCGAGTGGCAGCGCATCGACGCCGTGCTCGCTGTCAGCAGCGGCGACTCGACACTGCCCGACGACGTGGCCGCTCTCGTCGCGGCGCGCGCGCAGGCGAGACTTGCCAAGGAGTGGCGGAAAAGTGATGAATTGCGCGATCAACTCGCGGCGCTCGGCTGGGATGTGCGGGACAGTAAAGAGGGCCAGAAAATCACACAACGCGCAGGAGCTTGATCTGATTACCAATGTTCGCGCCCGATGAATTCCTGACGCTCGAGCACACGGCGCACGCGAAATTGTTCGAGAGCCAGAAATTCGTCTGGGACGCGCTGAAACAGATCACCAGTTACCTGCAGTTCCGCCTCAAACCGGCGGTGCTCGGGCAGCTGGTCGGCAAACCATTCATCAGCGACTCGGTCTTCATCGGCGAAGGGACGGTC
>JALYXP010000269.1 GCA_030947045.1 Verrucomicrobiota bacterium
GCCGCTGAAGGACACGAGCGACTGCGTTCCCTGCAGCCGCGATTTCTTCTTCGGTCGTTTGTTTGCCGACGGAGAAGCGGACAGCGGACCGCCCTGCTTCGGCAGCGCCGCCCATCGCGAGCTGGACATGCGACGAGACGACAGAGCCGACCATGCATGCTGAACCACTCGAGACGCAAACGCCCTCCAGATCGAGAGCCATCAGCAGAGTTTCGGACTCGAGACCCTGGAAGCTGACATTCAAAGTGTTCCCAAGCCGCGCCGCGCCCGCGCCATTTTGTTGTGCGGATGGGCAGACAGCCTCAATCATTCGCCAAAGTTGATCACGCAGAGCGGCCTCTCGTTCTTGCTCTGCCGTCACGTCTTTTAAGACCCACTCCGCCGCTGCCGCCATGCCCGCGATGGCGGCAACGTTTTCGGTGCCGGGGCGGCGCTGGTTTTCGTGCGCACCGCCAAACTGGATCGATTCGATCGCAATTCCGCTGCGGAGGTAAAGCAGGCCCGCACCTTTTGGCCCGTAAAATTTGTGCGCGGAGAAGCTTGCGGCATCGACGCACGACACCACGTCATCCTGAGCGGAACGAAGAGAAGTCGAAGGACCCCGTCGCGCTGGAGGCAAGGTGGAGCTACGGGGTCCCTCGACTTCGCTCGGGATGACAGAGATCTTCCCGAACGCCTGCACCATATCGCTGTGCAACAGCACGCCGTTCGCGCGACAAATCTCTGCGATCTTATGCATCGGCTGAAGCACGCCGGTCTCATTATTAGCGGACATCACGGAGACGAGCGTTGTGTCGCTGCGGAGCGAGTTCGCGACATCGCCAGGATCGACGCGACCGTCAGAATCAACGCGCAGGAACGTCACTTCGAATCCTTCGCGCTCCTGCAAATGCTCGAACGCATGCAGCACCGCGTGATGTTCGACGCTGCTGCAAATCAGATGACGCCCAACATCACGCCGACTCCGGGCCAGACCGAGGACTGCGAGATTGTTCGATTCTGTGCCGCTGCCGGTGAAGATCAGCTCATGCGGCTTTACATTCAGCAAACCGGCCAGCTGATCGCGTGCATCATCGATCGCGGCACGCGCCTCGCGGCCCGCGGAATGAATGCTCGAGGCGTTCCCGAAATGGCGCTCAAGGTACGGCAACATCGCGGCGCGCGCCGGTTCGCAGAGCGGCGTCGTCGCGTTGTAATCGAGATAAATCATTCCGCGAGGATGTGCGCGGTCTTGGGATCGCGTGATCGTTTCGGCACGGTCGCCATCTGCTTCGCTTCGTAGTAAACGAGCGAGTCCGGCGGCACGCTGTGCGTCAGGAAAACGTTGCCGCCGATTGTGCTGCGAGCGCCGACTACAGTCTCGCCGCCGAGCACCGTCGAGTTCGGGTAGATCGTGACGTAATCTTCGACGTTCGGGTGACGTTTGCCGCCCTTTTGGATGTGACCCTGCTCGTCCTTTTGGAAGCTGCGGGCTCCGAGGGTGACGCCATGATAAAGCTTCACGTGCGAGCCGATCACGCACGTCTCGCCGATTACCACACCGGTGCCGTGATCGATGAAAAAGTGTGAACCGATTTGCGCACCCGGATGGATATCGATGCCGGTGCGATCATGTGCCCACGCAGTCATCATGCGTGGAATCAGTGGCAGCTCGCGCTGGTACAGCAGATGCGCCATGCGCTGAATCGCGATCGCCTCGATCGTCGGATACGCGAGGATAATTTCCTCATAACTACGCGCCGCCGGATCGCCTTCGTAGGCCGCATCGATGTCGGCCCAAAGCATCTCGCGCAGCCGCGCCATTTGAGAGAGAAAGAAACGCAATACGTCTTCCGCGCGGGCCTCGATTTCCTCCCCATTCGCGCAGACCGCGACCAGGCTTTTGCACACTTCCGGTTTCAACCGCGCATGCAATTCCTGCACACGACTGCGCGTGACCGCCGGCAGATCTCCGGCATGTGCGAGGGGCTCACCGTGAAACCCCGGAAACAGAATGCTCAACAGCCCCGCACAACTCGCATCGATCGCCTGGCGCGACGGCAGGGTAGCCGCTTCCTCGACATAATTGATCCCGCCGTTTTCGCGATACGTGCGCAGAAGGTCTTCGACGACAGTCGTGAAGTGCTGATCCATTCGGCGTGACTATCCGACGATGCGGCAGCTAAGGAAACGACAAAACGCCGTCATCCCGATGTGAACCCGGTCATCACTCGCTTCTCGCCTGTTTCCAACCGCTAGCTTCGGGTTAAGCTGGCCTTTCGCCCATGAGCAACTTTGAAATTCTCGGCGTTCCGACAGACGAACTCCTCACTTTTCTCCGCGCGACGCATCCTGATCCCTTTCGGATTTTAGGGCCACATGCGGTGGGGGAGAACCTCGTCGTCCGCGTGTTTCGCCCTGACGCGACGGAGGTCCGCGTGATCACCGGCGGCAACGCGGAAGAGACAAGTGCAAACCGTCTCCACGGCGACGGATTTTTTCAGGCGGTGCTGCCCGGTCTCACCCGCGATATTCCCTATAAGCTGCGCCTGATTGGCGGAGATGGCGCCGAGCGCGTAGTCGAAGATCCTTATCGCTTCGGCACCATCATGGGTGAGGTCGATCTGCACCTCTTCTCGGAAGGAAATCACCACGACCTTTACGAGCGGTTCGGCGCGCATCCGCGGAATGTCGGCGGCGTAGAAGGTGTCTACTTTGCGGTCTGGGCGCCAAACGCGACACGCGTCAGCGTCGTGGGCGATTTCAATCGCTGGGATGGTCGCGTCAATCCGATGCGTCGCCTGCTAGGCGCCGGTGTTTGGGAGTTATTCCTGCCGGAGTTGCGCGAAGGAGCGCACTACAAATTCGAGCTGAGGACACATTCCGGCGCGACGTTGCTGAAGAGCGATCCATTCGCCTTCTTCGGTCAACACGGCAAAGAGACCGCGTCGCTCGTCTATAATCTCGAGCGCTACAAATGGAGCGATGACGCCTGGATGGAAGCGCGGCGCACGCGTGACTGGAACAAGAGCGCGGTGAGCATTTACGAAGTGCATCTCGGCTCCTGGCGTCGTCACGCCGGCGAAGCTGGTCGCTCCTTCAGCTATCTTGAACTCGGCGACTCGCTGCTGCCGTATGTGCTCGAGATGGGCTACACGCACATCGAGTTGCTGCCGATTGCGGAGCACCCGTTTGAAGGCTCGTGGGGTTATCAGGTTACGAATTACTACGCGCCAACCAGTCGCTTCGGCACGCCGGATGAGTTTCGGAATTTCGTCGACCGCTGCCACCAGGCCGGCATCGGCGTCATCATGGACTGGGTGCCGGCGCACTTCCCGAAAGATGCGCACGGCCTCGCGGAGTTCGACGGTACCGATCTCTACGAGCACGCCGATCCGCGGCAGGGCGAACACCAGGATTGGGGCACGTTGATCTTTAACTTCGGTCGCAACGAAGTGCGCAATTTCCTGACCGCAAACGCGCTCTTCTGGCTCGACAAATATCACATCGACGGCCTGCGCGTCGATGCCGTCGCGTCGATGCTCTACCTCGACTACTCGCGCGAGCCGGGGCAATGGATTCCGAACGCATTCGGCGGACGCGAAAACCTCGACGCCGTTTTCTTTCTCAAGCAAACGAACGAGCTCTGCTATGCCCGTTTCCCCGGCATCATGACGATCGCGGAAGAGTCAACCGCGTGGCCGGGCGTCTCGCGCCCAACTTACCTCGGCGGCCTCGGCTTCGGCATGAAGTGGAACATGGGATGGATGCACGACTTCCTCCATTACATGGCGCTCGATCCGATCTTTCGTCGCTTCCATCACAACAGCATCACGTTCTCGATCATGTATGCCTTCAGCGAGCATTTCGTGCTCGTCCTGAGTCACGATGAAGTGGT
>JALYXP010000271.1 GCA_030947045.1 Verrucomicrobiota bacterium
ACTCGTTGTCGTACCAGCCCACGACTTTCACAAACTTCTCGCCGAGCGCGAGCGTCAGTCCGCTGTCGAAGATGCAGGAATGCGGGTTACCCACGATGTCCTGAAAGACGAGCGGCTCGTCGGAGTATTCGAGCACATCTTTAAAACTGCTGTCGCCCGCGGCGGCCTTAAAAGCGGCATTCACTTCCTCAACGGTCGCTTTGTTTTTCAGAATAGCGGTGAAGTCGGTCACTGAACCGTCCGGCGTGGGGACACGGAAGGCGCCGCCGTTTAGCTTCCCTTTCAATTCAGGAATCACTTCGCCGATCGCCTTCGCGGCGCCCGTGCTCGACGGCACGATGTTCACCGCAGCCGCACGCGCGCGTCGCAAATCTTCATGAGGCAAATCGAGGATGCGCTGGTCGTTCGTGTAGGAGTGGATCGTGCTCATGAAGCCCGCTTCGATCCCAAATTTATCGTTCAACACCTTTGCCAGCGGCGCGAGGCAGTTGGTCGTACAGCTCGCGTTCGAGACGATCATGTCTTTCGCAGGGTCGTAGATGTTGTCGTTAATCCCGAGGCAGATCGTGGCATCCGGGTTCTTTGCCGGCGCGCTGATCAACACCCGCTTCGCGCCGCCTTTGCTGATGTGCAGCTCGGCTTTGTCCCGTGCCGTAAAAAAGCCCGTCGATTCGAGCACCACGTCGACGCCGAGATCCTTCCACGGCAACGCGGCCGGGTCACGCTGCGCCATGATCTTAATCTTATGTCCGCGCACGATGATGTTCTGCTCGTCATGGCCGATCTCGCCATCGAATTTTCCATGCACGGAGTCCCACTTCAGCAGGTGCGCCAGCGTCGCCGTGTCGGTCAAATCGTTGATGCCTTTGACGCGTTCGACTTCCTCTTGTGACATCGCGCGCAAGACGTTGCGACCGATCCGTCCGAAGCCATTGATTCCGTAGTTTGCCATAGATGAGATCCCCGAGTTGCGGTTTACTGAACGCCGCCGCGATTCTTCCGACGGAGCCGCTACAAGTAAGTCGCGGGCAACGCGCAGGCAATCGCGAAGTGCAAGGCGGGTCGCTGCGTCGACTCGTTAGCCGTCATGCAAAAGGCGCTGCAGATCTGCCGGCGTATCTACGTCGATTGCGCCATCATCGAATGCGACAGAGGCAACATCGTGGGAGCGCGATTCGATCAAGCCTTTCGCGCCGGAATGGTCAGGCAACGCCAGCAGCTCGCCGAACACGGAACGCGTGAAGAGAGCTGGGATGCCTAACGTGTCCACATAATACGAGGCCACGATCGCTTTGGCCGAACGCTGCTGCTGATCGATTAGTGCGACGAGAGTTGATGCTTCCACCCGCGGCTGATCGCAGGCGAGTAAAACGATTGCTTCGAGCTCCGGTTCGCTACTGAGAAGCGCAAGAACGCCCGCGCGGATGGACGAACCGAGCCCAAGCTCCCAGTTATCGTTCTGCACGATCAACACGGAACTGCCGTGCAGTTCTCGGCCTACGTCAGCACTCGAACCACCGAGAACAACCGCCACCGGCGTGCAACGAGCTTCCCCTGCGATTCGCACGGCGCGCGCGATCAGCGTTTCACCCTGGTAGCTGATCAGTTGTTTCGACCGGCCAAATCGCGATGACCCCCCGGCTGCGAGGATCAGCGCGGCGACAGTTCGCATGCCTTGAGCGTTTGCAGAGCGCGCGGCGCGATGTTCCAGCCATGGATCGGCACCTTGCGATCGCGCAAGGAAGTGCCCGTCGCATCGGCGAAGACCTTTTGAATTTCCGCCACGATCGCGAGCGCGATCTCCTCGGGCGTTTCAGCACCAACATCAAGGCCGGCGGGCGCGAACAATTCCGCGTCAATTTCAACACCGTCGTCGAGCAGCGCGTGCAATAGCTGATCGCGGCGGCGCCGCGGGCCGAGCAAGCCGACGTACCGGAGATTCAGCCGCAGCAGATGCCGCAGCGCCGCGAAGTCGCGTCCGTAGTTGTGCGACTTGATGACTGCGGCAGTGCGATCATCCATGGCGGTAGGAAGCTCGGAGGCTTGTTCGGCCTCGATGAACGGCCAGCCCAACGTATCTGCGAACACGCGAAGTGGCGCGCTGTCCGGACCATCGCCGAAGACGATCAAGCGCACGGGAGGCTCGATCTCCTGCACGAACCCATCTTGTGGCGGAGCTTCATTCCTATCGAGAAAGCGCGTGCCCATATTTTCACCGGTGAAAGCAGTGGCTGCGCGCGCACTCCGCCGTTCACCAAAACAACGGGACAGCTGCTCAAAAAAATGCTCATCGACGGGCTCGACGAGAACATCGATCGCGCCGTTGCAGCCGAAACGCAGCCGTGTGTCGAAGCTCAGCAGCGTCGCACGGCCGGTTCGCGTTACGTCTCGTGCGGCGACCGCGACTTCTTCTTCCAGACAGCCTCCGCTTAACGAGCCGACCGTCGTTCCGTCGGCGCAGATCAACATCCGCGCGCCGGGTCGTCGGTAGCTCGAGCCCCGCGCGTGCACGAGCGTCGCCAGCGCGAACGGTTCACCGCGGTGTTGCTCCCACGCGCGGAGGATGTCGACGAGCTCTTTCACAATCTCACGGCGTCATCTCGACCGGAGCGAAGCGGAGTGGAGAGACCCCGTTGCCATACGAAGATAAAGCCACGGGGTTCCTCGACTTCGCTCGGAATGACACGGGGCGCGGCGCTTCACGCCAGATCGAGCAGCTTGTCTGGCGTGATCGGCAGGTCACGCACGCGTTTGCCAGTGGCGTGAAACACCGCGTTCGCGACTGCTGCTGCGATGCCGGTAATGCCAATTTCGCCCAT
>JALYXP010000276.1 GCA_030947045.1 Verrucomicrobiota bacterium
TACAAATTCAGCCGCGAAGCTGGTCTCGAGAACCGCATCGTCTTCGTCGAGGATTACGACACTTACATCGCGCGCCGCCTCGTCCAGGGAGTCGATCTTTGGCTGAACAATCCGCTGCGCCCTCTCGAAGCGAGCGGCACCAGCGGGATGAAGTTGCCACCGAACGGCGGGCTAAACCTGAGCGTGCTCGACGGCTGGTGGTGCGAAAGTTACAACGGCAAAAATGGCTGGGCGATCGGCGCCGAAATCGAATCCGGTACCGTCGAGTTCCAAAACTCCGTCGACACGAACAGCCTCTATCAGCTGCTCGAAAACCAGATCGTGCCGCTCTATTACGCGAAACCGGACGGCAAGCTACCGCTCGCCCGGCTGCAGCTGATGCGCGAGTCGATCCGCAGCGTCACGCCGGTGTTTAACACCCATCGAATGGTGCAGGAATACACCGAACGTCTCTACACACGCGCGCAGAGCGCGTTCGAAGAATTTACAGCCGACAACTGCCGCGCCGCGAGTGAGCTGAGTCAATGGAAAGCACAGATGCGAAACGATTGGCCGCAGGTGCAAATCTACGATGTGCAAATCGGCAACGCGGATCGGCACAACATTCCGGTGGGCGATTCACTGCAGCTATCCGCGAAGCTCCATCTCGGCAGCGTCGATCCGAAGCATGTGCTTGTGCAGGCTTACCACGGTGAGATCGAGATTGATGGAGTACGCAATCCCGCGGCGACGATTCTGCGCGAGACCGGGCGGGCCGATGGCGACGGCAATTACATTTACGAAGGTGCGGTGCCAGCGGCGGAGAGTGGCACATACGGGTTCAGTGTCCGCGTGGTGCCGACGCATCCACACATGATGCAAGCGCATGAATTGCGTTTGATCACGTGGTCGTAGGCATACCGCTCGGTTCGTTAACTTCCGCGCGCGCCAGTTGTCATCCTGAGGCTGGCGAAGCGCGCCGAAGGATCTCGCCTAACTCTGGCGTCACACGATCCGGCGAGACATTCAACCGACCAAAAACATTACAGACCCTATGCGAGATCCCTCGACCATCTTCGCGGCTCGGGATGACCGTTATGCGCGCGCTGCCTTTTCGATGAATTCTGCTGCAGCCAAGTCTTCACGACAAAGCGCGTTTAGGCGCTCCAAACGTGGATCATCGAACACCTCCGGCAGCGCGATTCGACGCGGCCTGCCATCATTAGTGAAGACGACTTCATCCCACTGTACCGACGCAACAGCACTGCCGTATTTAGCGACGGACCTTCCACGAAAAAATGCGCGCGTCGTTTCAGGCGGAAAGAGCCTCGCCGCCGCAATGTCTCCATCGGCGACGATCCGGCGCATCGTGCCTTGCCGCTCGAGCGCCTGAAACAATCCCGCTTCGGGGTCGATGTTGTGATACTCGAGATCGATCGCCTGTAGCCAGGGATCACTCCACTCCAGTCGCTCCTCTTCACGCAGCGCAGTGAGCAAAAACTTCTTCGCCACCCAGTCGACTCGGTCTTGCGTGGCCGCGACATCGCGCTCGAGATCGTTCAGCACCGTTTCCCATTCTGCCAGGATCCAGGCCGTCTCCGTGTCTCTCGCGTGATCCAGCTTCTGCGCGGCCGCGAGATATTGCCGCTGCAGATCGATCGCGGGAATTGTGCGCCCATCCCGCAGTTCGACTAGCCAATGATAATCCTGGTCGCGACTGACGGATTTCACCGCGCGGATCGGATCAGCGATCTCTAGCGGCGGCGCCGTCCCGCGTTCAATCAAGTCCAGCGCCAACGCCGTTGTCCCCATCTTTAACGCCGTTGCCCACTCGCTCATGTTCGCATCGCCGATGATGACGTGGAAACGCCGGTACTTCGCCGCGTTCGCATGCGGCTCGTCGCGCGTATTGACGAGCGGGCGCCGGTTCATCGTGTCAATGCTCACCAACACGCTGAAGAAGTCGGCGCGTTGCGAAATCTGATACACGCCCGGCTCGCCGGCTGCACTCTCCGCCTCGCTGCCGAGCTTGCCGGCGCCCGCGAAAATCTGTCGCGTCACGAGAA
>JALYXP010000285.1 GCA_030947045.1 Verrucomicrobiota bacterium
ACGTGGCGAATGGCTCCGAGTTATTCCACGGGATCGGCGAGCAGCTCGATATCTGGAACAGCCACGGCGATAAGGTGACTGCGCTGCCGCAGGGATTTCGCTCGGCGGCGCACACGGAAAATTCGCGTTTCGCCGCGATCGAGAATCCCGCGACGCGTCTCTACGGGTTGCAGTTTCATCCCGAGGTCGCGCACACGCCGCGGGGCAAGGAGATCATCCAGAATTTCGTCTATCAAATCTGCCACTGCGCGATGGATTGGACGATGGGGTCGTTCGTCGACGACGCATGCGAACGCGTGCGACAGCAGGTCGGTGACGAGAAGGTCGTGCTCGGACTTAGTGGCGGCGTAGATTCGTCCGTCGTCGCGGCGTTACTGCACAAGGCGATCGGAGATCAGCTCACCTGCATCTTCGTCAACAACGGCCTCCTTCGCGCGCGCGAGGAGGAAATGGTGCAGCGCGTCTTCGGCGAGAACTTCCACATCAAGCTCAAGTATGTCGACGCGTCCGAGCGGTTCCTCGCGAAGCTCGAAGGCATCACTGATCCCGAGCAGAAACGGAAGATTATCGGCAACGAGTTCATCGATGTATTCAAGCTTGCGACGGAGGAGTTGCTCGCCGAGGACCAGGCGAATGGCTCACACGGCCATGGCTATCGCTTCCTCGCGCAGGGCACGCTCTACCCGGACGTGATCGAAAGCGTCGCGATCGGTGGCAACCCCGCCCATGTGATCAAGAGCCATCACAACGTCGGCGGCTTGCCTGAAGACATGCACTTCGAGCTCGTCGAGCCGGTGCGACAACTCTTCAAAGACGAGGTGCGGCAAGCTGGGCGGCAACTCGGTCTGCCGAAAGAAATTGTAGATCGGCAGCCGTTCCCGGGACCAGGTCTAGCCGTGCGAATTCTTGGCGAGGTCACGGCGGAGCGCCTACGGATCTTGCGCGATGCCGATACGATCGTGGCCAGCGAAATGGAAGCGTCGGATTGGTATTATCGCGTCTGGCAATCGTTCGCCGTGCTGCTGCCCGTGCGTTCGGTCGGCGTGATGGGCGACCAGCGGACTTACGAAAACACGATCGCGCTCCGCGTCGTCGAAAGTCAGGACGGCATGACGGCTGACTGGGTGCGATTGCCTTACGATCTACTCGCCCGCATCTCGACGCGGATCATCAACGAGGTGAAAGGCATCAACCGCGTCTGCTACGACATCTCCAGCAAACCGCCGAGCACGATCGAGTGGGAGTGATCCCGGCTTCGACCGCCTCGGCGGAAGTTTGCTAACCGCGAGATTTAACGCGCCGCGACGGCCTAATGGGGAGTGCCAGATTGGCCGTTATCCTGCATGTGCCGCAGACCTTCCTGGTTTGAACGGATCACATTTCCCGCTTCCGGGGTTCCTTCTTCCACCCATTTGCCGAGATTGCTGCCGACTTCCTTCACCCACACATAGCGCTTGCCGTTCATCATCTTGAACTTGAGCGGGTTTGCGGCGGCTGCCATCTGCTGGCCTGCCGGCGCCACTTGTCCGGTAATACTCATGCCAGGTCCGACGTCCACTTTCATCGCGACGCCGCCTTTGCCGAACTTATCGCCAGCAATATCATCCGCTGAGACCTTTTTCTTCCCTGCGGAAACCACCAGCATGTATTGCCCGCTCTTCAGCGCAGCATTGCTTGAGTTGAACTGCACGATGTAGTTGCCCGGTTCCAGTTTGCCGGTGGCAAAGGTGCCGTTAGCGGTCGTTTTGCCTTTGTAGGCCATTTTACCCGACGCGGTTGCAACAGTGACGTCGACGGAGGGAATACTTGCGCCCTGCGCGATGGAAACCGCCGCCAGCAGCAGAGAACATAGAATGGAGGAAACATGAGTCTTCATGACGAGAACGCTAGGCACTCGTTTCTCAGAAGCCAAGATAAATGAGCACCCTGGTAGTGATGTGAATGGCTGGAGTACCGCACCGGCCGCCATCGACAATGCTGTCATTCTGAGCGGAGTGAGTCTGCGAGCGCAGTCGAAGAACCCCGTGGAACTAGGCAGTGCTCCGTCGTTCGTGCGCCCGCCGGGTTCTTCGACCATGTCTAGTGCGGCGTCGCTTTCTCGGAACCAAGCCCCGTATTCGCGCGCACGCTCAGCTCCGCAAACTTCGCTTCGGCTTCGGGCTCGCGGCGCAAAAGCGTGCCGACGATCGCGCCGAGAAAACCGAGCGGGATGCTGACGATGCCGGGATTTTTCAGAGGGAACCACGGCACAGTCATTACTTCGGGACTTAGCAGGATCAGCACAATGCTCGAGAGCAAACCAACGCCGAGGCCCAT
>JALYXP010000304.1 GCA_030947045.1 Verrucomicrobiota bacterium
AACATGGCTGATTGGGGCGCTGCGTTACGCGAGATGTCGCGCGTACTCGCTTCGGGTGGGCACGTGCTCATTCTGGATTTCTCGATTCCCGCTGGCGCGCTTCGGCCGGCGTATCGCTTCTATCTTCACAACCTGCTTCCGACCGTCGCCGGCGTCGTTACCGGACAGCAGAACGCCTACACGTATCTCGCTGCTTCAATCGAGGAGTTCCCGAGCGGAAACGCCATGGTGAATTTGATCAACGCGAACGCATTCGCCGACGCGCACGCGATTCCGCTGACGGGCGGAATCGCCACTATCTACACCGCTACAAAGGCGGCGCGGTAGGTCCGGGCGTGCTGGTCGGCAACTGTGCCGGCGCAGTCGCGGCGCTTGGAGCAGGAGCCGACGGAGCAGCTTCAGGCGCGAGCGGCAAACGCAGCGCATTGAAATCAGGATTGCTGATCACGGCGATGCCATCGCGACCTTCCACCCGCGCGAACCACATTCCGTCCCCTGCGGGTCCGCCGACGATCAACTTGTGCATCGCCTTGTCGTCGGCCGAAGTCGTGAAGGTAATGGTGACCTGCGTCTTATCGAACGCTTGCGGTGGAGGCGGACCAGCGATCCAGCGAACGGCGCGCAACTTCGTCAGCGTGTTGAGCAACGACTGCACATTGGTCGGATTGATCGGCTCGTCGCCGCTCGCACGAACCCATTCGTTATTCGGTCCGCGGACCAGCGCCGCCTCGCGATCCGTCACGACATTGAGGCGATGCACCTCATCGGGTTTGAACTTGAAGATCGCGAGCTCCTGCCATTGCACCGGATCGCTCCAGATTTTGTCGAGCAACGCGCGCTTCACCGCCACGATGAACGGTTCTTCGCCCACGCGCGCGAAGACCTCATCGCCTTCCACCTTTCCGAATGAAATCGTCGCGAGCGGCTTCTCCCCCGCAGTGGATTCCGCGGTGTTTTCGGAGGCGAACGCACTCAGCGTCACGATCAACTGCGGCTTATCGAGCCCGTACTTCGGCAGATCGGAAGCGACGTCGTCGACGAACCGCGTGACCTGTTCGTTCTTTAGGGTGTCGATCAACCGCGTGACTTCGCTCGCGTTTGCCGGCTGGTTGTTTTTGCTCGCCAGCGTCCAACTCTGATCCTTGCGCGCGAGCACCGTTTTCGCGCGACCGGGCGCGTCGATGGTCAGGCGATCGAGGCTGTTGGAATCGATCCGAACGAGGTGGCGATCACGCAAATCCGCCGGCGTGGTTTTGAGTAGATCTTCGATCTTCTTCGGCAACGTGTAGACATAGCTGCGCGGCGCAAAGCGCACGTAAACCTGGTCCTTGTCCTTCTCCGAACCGCCGCCGATCTGGAGCAGTTGCCCCTCCTTGTCATCCTGCTTGAAGAGCGTGATCGAGCCGCGCGGTTGCGTGAGCGCGTAGGGCTGCAAATCGCCGCGATCATCGGCCACAAACTGCGTCACGCGCGCACCCGTCACCTGGGAGATCAAATCGGAAACCTTCTGCGTGTCCGCCCGCGCACGAAGCGGCTTCACAATGCTCCATGCGTCGCCCTGCTTCTCCAGTTCCATCTCGCCGGCCGGCGTCTTCAACAGCACGCGCGACACTTGCAGCGTGGTCAGGTCAGTTAGTTTCCGATCGCGAAATTCTTCCGGCTTTTTCGAGATGTCGTTCTTGACCGAATTCCGCGCGACAAAGATGTCGCGCGAGTTCGCAAAGCGCACATACATCCGATTCTCGAGGGCCGCGTCTTTGCCGAACAGGATCTCCGGCGGCGCATCTTTGCCGAGCAATCGCAGGCGCAACTTCGGCTTCGCCAGATCGAATTCCTGAAGCTTCGCGGTGTCGACTTCCTTCGACGAAATCGTGTCGTCCTTCTGCCAGAAATCGAGATCGCTGATCAGCGTTTGCACGGCGGACGCATCCGCCTGGTCTTTGACTGGCGCCTCGAGGCGCCACTTTTCGCCGTCCTTTCGCAACTCGATCTTATCGTCGCCGTTTTGAATCACGATGCCCTCGAGCTTGTCCCGTTCGAGGTTCACCACCTGGCCGGCGCGACGCTGCGCTTCCTCCGTGTTCGGCCGTTTGCTCTCGTAGAACTTGATGTAAGCACCGAGCGCGACCGCGATCGCGAGCAGAGCCAATGTGGTGCGCGGTTTCATCGCAATGAACCTCTCGTTAGGCGCGCCGCTGCCACCAGACGGCAAACCCCGCGACCGCGGGGACGAGCGGCATGAGGACGAGAATGACCCAGCGCAAATTGCTCAACGCACGATCGTCCAAACTAAAGGTCAGCGTCTTCGTCACCTTCGGCGCGATGCCGATCAGCTGCTCGCGTCTGAGCAGCCAATTGACCGCGCCGGATACGAAATCGAGCGCCTGCTGGTCCTGGGTGAGTGCGTTGTCCTGGATGAAAGTCGCGTTCGAAACCACGACCGCGCGGGACGAATTCGCCTGCACCCGATCGTCGCCGCTTCCGCCTTTCTCAATCGACGCTGCGATGGTGTGCACCGCGTTTCCATTGGCGGACGCATCTTGCTGGAATTTCTCCTGATCGCCCGCGTTGTAATCCTTCTCCGCCCAATACCCGCGCTCCGCCTGGATCAACGGCTGCAGCTTGATGTTCGTCGCCTGAACGCGATCCGTTTCGAGCGTGAGCGAGCAAGTGCTGCCGGGGAAAAGCGCGCGCGCGTCAGCGAGTTTTTTCGTGATCGGGCTGTCGCCGAGGAACTTCGCGTAGACATCACGCACCAGCGCCACTTCCTGGATACCGGTGCGCATCATGGCCATGAGGCGATCGTCGTTTACGCGCACTCCGAGCTCGTTCAGGAATCCGTAAAGACGCGGCAGTTTTGCGGCGGGATCGAGCAAGAGCAGGATGCGTCCGCCCTTGTCCCAAAAGGCATGCAGAAGCTGCATCTCGCGCTCGGAAAAGTCGTACTGCGGGCCGAGGATCATGATCGTTTTGATCTCCTCAGGAATCGCCGGCAGATCGAAAAGATTCAGCTCCTGCATCGTGATGTTCTCGTTCTGGATGAACGTCTTCACGATCGAAACCGGACTCCGCGGACCTTCCTGCGGTTGCAACATCGGCGAGATGCTCGGCGCCGCGTCGGCGATCGGCGGCTCCTTGTGGCCGAGGACGTAACCGAGCACGTTTTTCTTCCCTTCCACGAGATCGATCATCGCGCTGGTCAGCGCTTGTTCGCCTTTAAACGCGGCGATCTTCGGGCCTTCGCCAAGCATCTGATTGCCCGGATCGATGTCCGCTAACTCCGACGCTTTCACCGTCTTGTTGCGCCCTTCGTAGTCGACGATCACAACACTTTCGTCGGTCACGACTTTGTAGCGTTCGAGCACCTCTTTCGCGCGGCTGAGGTTGTTCGGATCGATATTATCGACGTCGACTTTACCCTTCGCCGCGTACTGATATTCGGTCAGCAAATTCGTCACGTCAGGCGTGAGTGGATTGCTTGCGCCGAAGAGAACGCTGAGCCGGATCTTGCCCTTCACGCTTTCGAGAAAGCGCTTCGATTTGTCGCTCAGCGCATACTTCTTATCGCGCGATACGTCCCAGCGTTTGTAGTGCTCGAAGCCGAGGTAGTTCACCATCAGCGCGAGGAACAAAATCAACGTGACCTGCACGATCACGTTCACGCCGATGCGCACGCGATGAATGCTCGGGCGCGGTGTCTTTAGTCCGGGTGTTACTTCAGTTGCCATTGGTGTTTCGCCACGGATGAAACACGGATGAAGCATCGCATCCGACGTCGTCCAACGACATTCTGAATCCGTGTTTCATCCGTGTTAATCCGTGGCTAAGCAAAAGAATCACAGCCTCCACTTACGTGATTGAAACGCCTGATGGGTGAGCGCGAGCATCACGATCGTCATGCTGACGTAGAGCACGATCGGGCGGGTATCGATCTCGCCGCGAGAGAGCGTGCCCATCTGCTCGATCGCGGAGAAGTAGCCGAGCAATTGCCGCATGGCCGAGCTGACGTCCTGGATGATGAACGACAGCAAGCCCGAGAAGAAGTGGAGCGTGATAGCGCAGAAGGAAATGATCGCGGCGACGATCTGGTTCTTCGTCAGGACGGAGGCGAGACAGCCGATCGAAAGATAGAACATGCCTAACAAGAGCAACATCAGGTAGCCGCCGGCGTAGGCGCCGGTGGAGTTCGCGGCCGGCTGGTGCGTGACCGCCTGGAAGATAAGGAAGTAAAGAAGCGTCGGCACCCACAGCACGAGGTAGAAGACGAGCGCGCCAAAGAATTTCGCGAGGACAACTTCCCAGTCGCGAACCGGTGCGGTCATGAGCGGTTCGATCGTGCCGAGTTTAAATTCCTCGCTGAACAGCCGCATGGTGATGAGCGGGAAAATCAGGACGAAGGCGAACCAGAAGAAGACGGAGTTGAAGAACGCCTCCTCCACGCTGTAGCCGACCGGTTTCCCGTTCATGAACGACAGCTGGAAGTAGAAATCGACTCCGCTGAGCAGGAGGAAGAAAACAAGAACGATATAGGCGATCGGCGAGTAGAAATAACTGCGCACTTCGCGGCCGAGCAGGGTGAAGAACTTCCTCATGGCCGTGCGGTTCC
>JALYXP010000315.1 GCA_030947045.1 Verrucomicrobiota bacterium
CAGTTCACCAGGCTATCGGCCGCGGAGGCGGACTTGGTTTTGCCGGCAGCGGGCGCACCGAAACTCTGGTTGTAGCGGTAGATTAAGTCGACCACCTGGTCGCGCGCTTTGATCGTGTAACCTGGAAGTTCGCGCGCGAAATTCGCGCTCTGCATCGAAATCATCGGGACCAACCAGGTGAAGAGCGCAGCAATCGCGAGCAGGGCAATGGCGAAGAGCAGCGAGATGGCTTTTGCGCGCGTGAATCGCCGCTCGCTCAAGTGCGTCACCAACGGATCGAGGAGGTAGGCCAGGATCGCAGCGATCGCGATCGGAATGAGGATTGGCTGGAGAAACGCCACCAGCTTGCCGCCCAGCCAAATGACGGAACCAATGATGCCGACGAGCAGCACGATGAAGACCGCAGAGAGCGACGCCCACATGGTCTTTCGCTGCCACGCGGTCGGATAGCGTTTGCTCGAGGTCGCCATTCGTTAGGCTAGATTTTCCGGCGAGCAGACGTGCCAATCATTTCCGGTTCGCGGTCTTCGGCGGTTCGCCTTTGCTCATGCGCGTCTTCGTGCTCTCGATCTTGTCCACGAGCGCTTTGTTTTCCGGGTCGAGCGCGATTGCTTTCTGCCAAAACTCGAGCGCTTGCGGCGTGCGGTTCAGTTTCCCATAGGTGTCGCCGATGTGCTCGAAGACCGCCGGATCGTCGCGCTTTAGGCTTTGGGCTGCACGCAGGAGAGCGTTCAGCGCCTCGTCAAATTTTCCCTGGCGATATTTCACCCAGCCGAGGCTGTCGAGATAAGCGCCGTTGGCGGGATCCAGCTCCAGCGCCTTCAGGATCACCTCCTCGGCTTCCTCGAGGTGCATGTTGTGCTCGGCCCACATGTATCCGAGGTAATTGCACGTGTCCGCCGCGTGCGCCGGATCGAGCGCGATTGCGCGGCGGAAGAGATCGGCCGCCTTGTCGTAAAGACCGGCTTGATCCGCTGCCATTCCGTAGTCGAAAAGGAAACGCTCGTTCACGAGATCGGGAAGTTCGGCTTCGGCCTCCTGCTGCGCTTCTTCGAAAGTGATCACCGCGTCCTGCGCGCGTTTTGCTTCCCGCCGGGCGATCGCGAGGTAGTAGGTAAATTGCGGCGCGTGCGGGAAACGCGCGCGCGCTTCGGCGAGGATTTTCTCCGCGCGCTCGTTGTCGCGCACGGAACCGAGGAGCAATTCGCCAAGGCGAAGATACGTCTCTCCATGTGATGGATTAATCAGCAGACTCTGCTCGTAGCGCGCGGCCGCTTTCGCGAACTGCGCCTTCGCCGCATCGGGCTGATTGGCGCGACTGAGTGCGCGGCCTTCTTCATCGAGCAACTGCGCGAGCAGTTCATACGGTTGATATTTCTCCGGCGTTTGCGCGATGATTTGCTCGAGCAACTCGATCGCCTTCGCGCGCTGGTTCGTTTGCACGAAACCGGTCGCGAGCTTCTCGCGCGCATTGACATCGTCCGGCTGCAACTCGAGCACGCGCAGGTAAACCGGGATGGCCTTTTGCACCTGTTGCGAAGCAGCGTAGTAATCCGCCACTTCTTTCAACGTCGCGGCGTCATCCTTGCCGGTATCCGCCGCGCGTTGAAAGACGGCGTCCACGCGCTTCAGGTTTTCTGGTTTCGGCTCGCCTTCCGAGTCGAGCAGGATCGCCGCGTAAAGTTTACCGAGGCGGGTCCAGAAAACCGGATTGCGGCTGTTGCTTTTCGCCGCGCGGTCGAGCGAGACGAGCGCTTTCTTCGCATCGCCGCCGGTGAGTTCAATCTCGTAAATGCGCTGGTAGCCCTCGATATTTTCCGGGTCGAGCGCGACCGCCTGGTTCGCATATTTCAGCGCCTGGTCCGGCTTCTGAAGATACTTCGAGTAGATGAATGCGAGCTGCAGATACGGCGCGATTTGCTTCGGGTTCGCCTTGATCGCGTCCTTCAGGATGTCGATCGCGCGTGGAAAATCTTCCTGCCGGCTGAGGAGCAAGGCCACGCGTGAGGCCAGTTCGGTTTCGCCCGGATCGACCGTGAGGACCTTCTGGTAGACGGCGAGGGCCGCATCGAGCTCGCCATTTTCCTCCAGACGCGCCCCTTCCACGAAGTTCGCCAGCGCGTCGGCTTTGCGTTGCGCAGGCGTAGTCAGCGTTAGATCAGGTGCCGGTGTCCCGCGCCTGGAATCATCCAACACCGCTCGCGCAGACGCTTTTGGCGGCAGCGGAACCGGAGACGTTCCAGGAGCGAGCGGGCGCGCGTGAGCGACAAAAACGCAACTCCACGCAACCAACAAAGCCGCGCGTCCCGCAGGCAATCCGAAGCGGTGGCGCAGCATCATCGTCCCGCAGTCTAACGGGAGGTGCGCTGAGTCGCAACGCGCGCAGCGCCGGCCGCAGAGCACGATGCCGAAAACACCGAAACGCGGGAAGCGGTTACGACTTGTAGCGCAGACGCTTCTTGTGGCGATTCTCCTTCATGCGCTTGCGGCGCTTGTGCTTGGAGATTTTCGCCTTCCGGCGCTTCTTCAGTGATCCCATAGAGGTGTGGCAGCATTCCGC
>JALYXP010000361.1 GCA_030947045.1 Verrucomicrobiota bacterium
TCGAGGAGAACCAGGTGCTTCGTCACCGCCTGCCGCGTCATGTCCAGATGCTCACACAATTCAGACAACGTCTGTCCGTTGCTCTTGTGCAATTCATCCAACAGTCTCCGGCGACTGGCGTCGGCTAGCGCTTTGAAGATTCCATCCAATAGCTAGCTATATGCAACCTTTTGGTTGCGTGTCAATCGTAAGCTTTGTGAGCCGTCATCTTCGAAAAGAGCCGTCCGGCGACTTTATCCCTTACCCGGGTCCGCGGCGCGTCCGAGCTCCGCGAGCTTACGCACCGTGTTCCAATTCCGCGCGGTGTTGCTCACCGCAATCCATTGGTCAAACTTCGCCGCCATTTTGCTTCTGCCGAAACCGTGTGGCGTGTGCAGGTAGACCACGCGGCCAATCACCTCAATCGCTTCGCCCTCCACCGCACAGGCGCGCACCCGCTCGAGGTTTTCTGCGTGCGGCGCGCTCTCGAGCAGAGCCGCGTGGAGCGTCGTCGGCGCATTCGCGGCAGCGTCTGCAAATGGATTGAGCGCGATCAGCTCGTCCCACTCACTTAGCGTTCTCGCGAAGATCGCCTTGTCGAAACCGAACTGCTCGCGGCAGACTTCTGCGATCATCTCGATGACCTTGTCGCGCCTCATCGGACTCCGGACGATCGCGTTGCCGCTGTTGATGTATGTGACCACGTTCAGGAAGCCGGCCGCGCTGAGGCTTTCGCGCAGCAACGCGGTCGGTAATTGCGTCTTCCCGCCGACGCCGCGGAACAGAATGAGATAGACGGTAAGCGGGCTCATAATGCTGCCGTGGCGCCTAATCGCTAACACTCCAATCCTGCGCGATTGAGCGAGCCTCCACCGCTGAATGCTAGACGGTAAACGACACCGTCTCGTTAGCCGCGCGATGATTCGACCAGAACCTCCGCCCGTCGAAAGCTAACGAACGTGCTGCGAACGGAACCGTCGCAATATCGTCGACGGTCGGCTTTCGTTCGCCGACATCGAGACGCGCGATCCGCCATTCCTCCGCTTTGCCCGGAGTGTCGGCGTTCTCGCGGCCGCGCAGGACGTAAAGTGTGCCATCGACAAACGTCTGGCCGCAAATCTCGGCCCCGATATCGATCAGGCGGAGAGTTTCACCGGCGTCATTCAACTGGTGGATCTGCCCTTTATACCACCGGCTCAGATACAGATGCTCGCCGTCGAAGCTCAGATAAGAACCCGCCATCTCAGGACAGGCGAACAACTTCGTGAACCCTTCGCCGGAACGATAACGATAAATGTAACGGTCGTCGTTCGTGCCTTTGCCGATCGTCAATCTCCAGCCGTCCTGGGTGAAGACGGCTGCCCAGACAATGCCCGGCGGATCGATTTCATCGACGATCTTAAACGTGTCAGGCTCGACGACGTGAAGCGTTCCGAGATCGCGCGAACTCAGCCAAAACCGCGCACCATCCCACGCTAGCATTTGCGGCGTGCTGACCGGCGATGTGTGTCGGTCGACGTGAGTAACTTCGTTCATGACCCGACTTTCTACGATTGGTCATCTCGCTGCGCAACATGACGAAGCAGCGCATCTGCGACAGGTGCGCCTTCTTAAACATGCCCACAACAGTCCCTCTTTGATGGAATCAGCCGCGACCTGATCGAGCTCGCGCGGTAACGGGGTCGCAGTGGGCAGCTCTTTCAGCCCTGCGTTCGCGACGTTGTCAGGCGTATGTTCGGCAAGGCAAAGCCGGTAATTGGCTCGAAAAAAGCTGTTACAGCTGTGTGCCATTGGCGACTGCAACTCTGGCGGCTACAGACTCCTTCGCCGCGTCGACGCCAGCCAGTGCCGAGCTGGAGATCGGCCACGTGCTTGTCATCGACATCGTCGGCTATTCTCGCCTGCTGATTAACGAGCAGCAGGAATGCCTGCAGATCATGAACACTGCCGTCCGGCAAACGGGCGCATTTCGCGCCGCGGAAGCCGCCGGCAAACTCACCCGGATGCCGACAGGCGACGGCATGGTGCTGGTCTTTACGAGCAGCCCGGACGCGCCGGTGCGGTGTGCGTTGCAGGTCGGTGAAGCATTGCGTGGGCGACGCGAGTTCGCCTTGCGGATGGGAATTCACAGCGGCCCAGTCAGCGGCATCACTGACGTGAATGACGGATCGAATTTCGCGGGAGCGGGGATCAACCTCGCCCAGCGGGTGATGGATTGCGGAGACGGCGGCCACATCCTGCTGTCCCAGCGCGTCGCCGAGGACCTCGCGCATTACCGCGAATGGCAGCCGAACCTACACGCGATCGGCGAGGTCGAGGTGAAACACGGCGTCGCGATTTCTCTCGTCAATCTGTATAACGAAGAGATCGGCAACCCCGCACTGCCGGCGAAGCTGCAAGCACGCGGTGCTGGCGCGAAGAGGCTTAACGGTAGCGGCCGTTTCGGGCCTGCTTTCGTCATCACGGTTGGCGTCGTCCTGGTTGCAGCTACGGCGCTCGCGTTTTGGATCAAAGCCTCAGCTATTCCACCGTCGGAGACACCGCAGACGACACCTGGCCGTGCGGTCCTGAACGTCGCCGACAAGAGCATCGCGGTCCTGCCATTCGAGAACTTGAGCGCGAATCAGGAGACAGCGTTTTTCACCGACGGCGTCCAGGACGAGATCCTTTCGAACCTGGCAAAAGTCGCTGATCTCAAGGTCATTAGCCGCACCAGCGTGATGCAGTACCGCACGGTGCGCGCGCGCAACCTCCCCCAGATCGCGCAGCAACTCGGCGTCGCTCACGTTCTCGAAGGCAGCGTCCAGCGGGTCGACAATCGCATCCGGATCCATGCGCAGCTGATCGACGCCCGGACCGACGCTCACATGTGGGCGCAGACATACGATCGCGATCTCGCCGATGTCTTCGCGGTGCAAACGGAGATCTCGAAAACGATCGCCGACCAGCTGCAGGCTCGCCTTTCGCCGCAGGAGCAGATCGCAATCACGCGCCCCGCGACCGTCGATGCAGTCGCGGAGCGGCTCTACGTGGAAGCGTTCCAACACGTGGAACGCGCCTCAAATCCCGACGGCAAAGCGGCACTCCTTGCGGCCATCCCATTAGCGGAAGAAGCGATCGCACGGGATCCTCACTTCATCCGCGCTTACGCCTTGCTGTTCACCGCCACGATCGATCTTTACTGGCAGGGCTTCGATCACACCGCGGCGCGATTGGAAGCAGCCCGCCAGGTAATTGAACGCGCCGCCCTGATAGATCCTGATGCCGGCGAAGTGCACATGGCACGCGCCGACTACGCCTATAAAGCATCGCGCGATTACGCCACCGCCCGGACTGAACTCGAGCTAGCGCGCAAGTCTCTACCTAACGACCCGTTGGTCTACATCTATACCGCCGCGATTGATCGGCGGCAGGGTCGCTGGGACGATTCCATCCGCAACTGGGAGCGCGGCATCGAGCGTGATCCGCGCAACTACCGCTACCTCGTCGAGGCGGCTTTCACCTACGAAGGCATGCGCCAATTTTCGCAATCTGCCCGCACCTACGAGCGTGCTCTCGCCATCAGCCCGGCGGATCAATTTGCGCGCACGCAGCTGGCACAGCTTCCGTTCGTCGAGCGGGCTGATCTAGGACCATGGGAGGCGGAATTGTCTCGCGTCGCGACGACTTCTCCGGAAGCGGAGGCCGAGATCGCGAACGCGCTTTTTTTCTGCGGCCTTGCCAAGCGCGATCCGGCGCTCACCGCGCGCGCCTTGCGGGTTATTTCGCCCGAAGGACTGCGCGACACGTATAATAACTCTCTCTGGTCTCGCGAATGGTTTGTAGGTCTCGCGGCGCGAACTTTCGGAGACGAAGAGGGCGCACGCACTGCCTTTATCAAAGCCAGAGTCATCGAAGAGAAAACTGTGACCGAACAACCCGGCTATGCTCCCGCCTGGAGCCGACTCGGCTTGATCGACGCTGCGCTGGGTCGCAAAGAAGAAGCCATCGAAGAAGGTTTTCGCGCGTGTGAACTCCTGCCAGTCGATAAAGATGCGTTGGACGGACCGAGCTACGTAACCAACCTCGCAATGATCTACGCGCTGTTAGGGGAGAAAGAACTTGCCTGCGAACAGCTTAACCTTTCTGCAAGGCTGCCGGTAGGAGTCACCTACGGCGAACTTAAGCTCTACCCGCAGTGGGATTCATTGCGTGGATATCCAAGCTTCGAGGAAGTCGTAGCTTTCCTGGCGCCAAAGTCCTAGTCCGACGAGCGGGAGTTGTCGCAGGTTACCGGCCCGCCGCGGTCCCGACTACCGCTTGCGGAATTGCTCCGTCACCTGCGCGACCACGATCCCTAACTTCGCTATCGTGGAATGGTTCACCATCGTCCGCCCATCCGGCTGCAGATACATCCATTGGCTCATGCGCACGTTCGCGAGAGGATTACCGGGCGATAGCGCGAGTATGAAGTTCCAGTGGAAGGCGTTCCCGTAAGCTTCGCCTCGCGCGGTCCCGAGGATGTCGTTCGCGGTCGCTTCGTAGTGATGTGCGTCCAGTCTGTGAATCTTCCAGAAGCGGTGCTGCGGCTTGGTCTCACCCAGGGAGAGATCCTGCTCGATCCGCAACGTGTCGCCTTCCCAATGTCCAATTGTGTTGGTCTTGACGATCTGTTTGGGGGCGCCGCTGCGATTCTCCATTACGCCGAAGGAGCTGGTGTGTCCGGCGAAAAACTTTGTTGGGTCAAAGACCGGGGTGCTGCGATCGAACTCCGAGACCTTCATCGTGGCGCAGCTGCTTAAGCCAACCACTACGCCGCACAAGAGCACGCGAAGAAATGAGATCATCATCGCTATACGACGCCCGGCTACTCCCGAGACGCTCGATGTCGGCGTTCCCGCTTCTGTTCGGCTCGCCCTGCGACAAGACGACGTGCTTGGGCGATCACGGCGCCGGCGCTCCATGTTCCGGCGACACTCGTGTCGGCGGGAAGTCCGCCCGCGCGCATCATTCGTGCAGTCCAGGTGTCGCACGTGTTAAACAAGTAATACCGGCCGCGGGCGGCATAGAACCAACTTGTCTTTCCATACAGCCCCTTCCCAACTGCGACGGCAGCTCCGGTAGAATCGGGTTCGAAGCTCTCGCCTAAGGCGCGGCATAGCCTTGCCAGGTTCTCCCGCGTAGCAGAAACGCGCACCAGCGCGCTCCACGGCAGCGCCGTCTGGATCGGAGCGTTCAATCCTACCACATGGAGAACACTCGGCCCCGGCGAGAGGACTGCGTCCAATGCCATCGCCGCATTTGGCTTCGGCGCGGTGTAGAACTTCCGGTCGCCCCATCCTACTTCGAGAAATTCGAAGCCGGAAAACGTCTCGTTAGCTACTCGACGTGGCCACGCGCCCGCGGGAATGTCACGCCGTGAAACAATAATGCTGGTGTGCCACCCATGACTGCTGACATAGAACTCCGGGCTGCCTCTATGGGCTGATGCGACCGAGCCTCCGCACAGATCGCCTGCGCCGAGGATAACTACGATCGCGGTCAAAGCCCAGATCAGGCCGCGCTGTCGCCGCGAACTGCGCCGGATGCGGTTCATCTTAGCCACCGTTATTGCGCCCGAACTTCAACCGCCCGACGGCTCTCCCGCGAAACCCCGTGACGAGCGC
>JALYXP010000391.1 GCA_030947045.1 Verrucomicrobiota bacterium
ACCGCGTTTATAAGACGCTGGATCCGCGCGCACCGCACCTGCAGCGGATGGCAGTCAAGCTGAGCGAGAAACTGGGCGATCCGAAGTGGATCAAGATGTCCGAGCGAATCGCGAAGTTGATGAAGGAGAAGAAGAACCTGAATGCGAACGTCGACTTCTACTCGGCCACCGTTTACTACTCGTTAGGTATTCCGACCGATTTGTTCACGCCGATCTTTGCCGTCGCGCGTTGCTCAGGTTGGTGTGCGCATATCCTCGAGCAACTCGAGGACAACCGCCTCTTCCGTCCGCTCAGCGAATATGTTGGCGAACCGGTCGGCAAGAAAGTCGTCCCACTCGACGAGCGAACGGCCGTTTAACCTGACAGCGTACGTCAGCGCGCCGCTGAGGCGCGGGCGGTTTCCCGCCGACGGATCAGGGTCGCTTCCTCGGAAATGTTCAGGAGCGAAAGACGCGTGGCGCGAAACAGATGCGTGCACGCTGAGACAATGCCAGCGACGCCGCCGAAACCGACCACCAGCGCAAGACCAACGGCGATCTGCGAAGCTAGCCGGAAGCTAGTGGGCGCAAGGCCAGCGCCGACAATTGAGATCAGGCTGGCTGCGGCGAAGGACCCGAGGGCGACATACGCGCCGCGCAGTGCAGTCAGTAAAAGCAGGGCCTGCCGTTCGATCCGCCCGGCCTGCACAAGGAGGAGCGTGTGTTCGTCGCCGGGGCTAAGTTTCTGCAACTCCGAGGCGACAGCCCGCATCCGCTCGCCCGCGCGCAGGAAACGGTTGCTCGTGCTCAGCGCGAGCACCGAGCTGGCGTTGGTTAGAATGGCTGGCGCCGCGATCAACGAGAGCGCCGCGAAAGGAGTTTGCGCAAGGTAATCAGCGGTCACACTTGAATCCTACCATGGGTGGCAACGTGTCTGCTAAGCGAGCCGGTGGTCAGCGTCGTTCTGTATCCAGACCCAAAGCTGCTCGAGTCGCTCGCCGACCTCTCGCTTTGCTTTGATCAGCTCGCTCGCGGAGAGCTTGTTTCCGGCAGCGGCGCGTCGCTGCGCGAAGAGGTAATACTTGATCTTCGGTTCAGTGCCGGAACCGCGGACCGCGATGCGCGTGCGATCGGCTAGCTCGAAGATCAGCATCTTCTCTTTTGGAATAACTTCGCCCTCGACGTCGTGGAATGTCTCAGTCTCGAAGTTCTTCACCGAAGTGACGGGCGAGCCGAGCATCTCACCGGGCGCAGCAGAGACATACGATTCAAGCAAGCGCTTGATCTTCGCGGCGCCTTCTGCGCCTTCGAAAGTCATGGCGCCGTTCTTCTCCTGGAAGTAACCGAAGGTGGCGTAAACCTCATCCAGTAACGCGTCGAGTGTTAGGCCGCGCGACTTGGCGTAAGCTGCGACTTCGCAGAACATAATGGTCGCGCCGTTCGCATCCTTATCCCTCACGAAATCGGCACCGCTGTAGCCATAGCTCTCCTCGCCCCCGAAGAGATAGAGGGACGAATGCTCAAGCCGGAGACGGCGTGTTTCGGCTTCAGGTAGATCGCGATATCGCGCGACAATTTCCGCGGGTAACCCCTGCTCATATTTGCCAAGCTTCGCGCCAATGTATTTGAAGCCAGTGAGCGTCTCGACGCAGCGGAGTCCGTAATGCTCAGCGATTGCCTTTTGCAGATCGGTCGTGACGAATGTTTTGATGATGACTCCGCGGGCCGCGTTGCCGGCGTTGAGCACACCCTGTGCGAAGAGCGTTTGGACGCGATAGTATGCGAGCAGCGAACCGATCTGATTTCCGGTGAGCAACTTCATCGTGCCGTTCTCTGTTTTCACCGCCACGCCCATGCGGTCGCAGTCCGGATCAGTCGCGACGACGAGATCAGCGTCCTCCGCCGTCGCCTGCTCGATCGCGAGCTGCAAGGCCTCCGCGTTTTCCGGGTTCGGCGACTTCACCGTGGGGAACCGTCCGTCGAATTCATCCTGCGCAGGTACGGTCGTGAAACTGAAGCCGAGCCGTTGCAGCATCGGCTTGATCGTGACACCCCCGGTTCCGTGAATCGGGGTGAAGACGATGCGTAGATCGCGTTGTGCGCGGACAAGGTCGCGGTCGAGAATCAGCGTCTCGAGGCGATCCATGTAGGCCTCGTCAACATCGGCGCCGAGTGTGATGACTTCACCGCGTTCTGCTGCTGGCAGGGCAGGGTAAGTCTCGCTGACAACTGCGTTAACTTTGGCAATGATCCCGCTCGCGTGCGGTTCGACTACTTGGGCGCCGTCGTTGAAATAAACCTTGTAGCCGTTGTCATGCGGGGGGTTGTGGCTCGCCGTAATCACGATGCCTGCGCTGGCCCGCAGGTGGCGCACCGCGAACGACAGCTCAGGTGTGGAGCGTGGCCCGTCGAACACGCAAGCATTACATCCGTTTTCCGAAGCGACCTTTGCCGCCAAGGCAGTGAATTCCTGCGAGAAAAAACGGGTGTCGTGCGCGATCACGATCTTCGGTCTGCCGGAAATACCTTCAGCGCGAAACCACTCGTGCAAATAAGCGACCAGTCCCTGCGTGGCACGGCTGATATTGTAGAAGTTCATCGCGTTCGTGCCGACGCACGGGAATTCGGGTCGGCCCAACGCATCAGGCGTTCCGCGCTCGGCGGCGGCCAACACCTTGCCAATCGTGCGGCCACGCAATCCGCCAGTGCCAAAGGCAAGCCGCTTGTAAAAACGATCCGTCAGCTCGTTCCACTCACCGGCCTCCGCGAGCTCGGTAACGACGCTCACGTAGAAATCGTCCGACGCGCCTGCGAGCAACGCTTCGATGTTTTCCGCGGCGGCTGGGAGCAAGCGCCCATCAGCTGCGGCGCTGCGGATCAGCTCGTGAATAGTGGGCGCCGGCATCGTGGAACCATTGCGACGGGCTGAACCATTGCAAGTGTAGGGCAGACTGCGGATGGATGAATTTGGATGCCACGAAACTACAAGGCGAAGGGAGCCAGTCCGCGTATGGCGCGCTCCGTTCAGCAACGATAACTCTGTTGCTGCGGGGTCCCTCGACTTCGCTCGGGATGACGGCATCGTCGGGGAGGTGTAGAAAAGGGGCGCGACGAAGCCTCAGCCGTCCCCCAAACTCTGACGATGCGCTCCGTTGTCGAATCTCCATCCTCGAGTCCGCCGGTCTGCGAGGGCGATGATGCCGGCGTGCCTGTGGCGCCGGTGCTCGGTGTGCTCGCGGCTTTAAGCGTGGCGCATCTCCTGAATGACACGATGCAATCCCTCATCCCGGCGATCTATC
>JALYXP010000185.1 GCA_030947045.1 Verrucomicrobiota bacterium
CGGCATGGACGGATTGCTGCACATCACCGACATGACCTGGGGCCGTCTCGGTCACCCGAGCGAGCTGCTCAAAGTCGGGCAGGAACTGTCCGTTGTTGTCCTCGACATCAATAAGGAGAAGGAGCGCGTCTCGCTCGGCCTCAAACAAACGCAGAAGAATCCGTGGGATCAGATCGAAGAGCGATTCCCGGCCGGTCAACGCGTCAAAGGCAAGATCACGAACCTCGTTCCTTACGGCGCGTTCGTGGAGCTGGAAGAAGGCGTCGAAGGCCTCATCCACGTCTCCGAGTTGTCATGGACGAAGCGCATCATGCGTCCGTCCGACGTCCTTACGCAGGGCCAGGAAGTCGAAGCTGTCGTGCTCGGCGTGAACAAGGAAGAGCAGAAGATCTCATTAGGTCTCCGCCAACTCGAAGCCAATCCGTGGGACGAGATCGAGAAGAAGTTCACGATCGGCAGCAAGGTCAAAGGTGAGATTCGCAACATGACCGCTTATGGCGCGTTCGTGGAACTCGAAGACGGCATCGACGGCATGATCCACGTGTCGGATCTCAGTTGGACTCGCAAAATCAATCATCCGTCGGAAGTGTTTAAGAAGAACGACGTCGTCGAAGCGGAAGTCATCGATATCGACAAAACCAACCAGCGGATCAGCCTCGGCATCAAGCAACTCGCCGACGATCCGTGGAAGGAAATCGATCAGAAATATAAGATCGGCGATCTCGTTACCGGTAAGGTCACGAAGCTCGCGAGCTTCGGTGCGTTTGTTCAACTGGCCGACGATATCGACGGCCTCGTGCACATCTCGCAGCTCAGCGAAGAGCATGTCACGAAGGTAAAGGATATCCTCAAGGTCGGTCAGGAGGTTGAAGCGCGCGTCATCAAAGTCGACAAGGTCGAACGCCGCATCGGTCTCTCGATTAAGGCTGCGAACTACTCCGAGGAAGACCTCAAACGCGAATCCGAAGCGTTCGACAATCTCCGCCCTGGCGAAGACATGGTCGGACTCGAGAAGGCGTTCGAAGCCGCCGAAGAAGATTACCGTCCCGGCCAGCCGAAGAAGTAGCTGTCACCGGTCGACATCAATTCAGAAGGGGAAGCCGCAAGGCTTCCCCTTTTTGCTTTCTCGCTGCCCTGGCCAGCTATCGCGGGGTGCCTTAGCTACAGCGGCATCTGCAGCTTCAGCTGACGGTTTTCCGAGAGAGCCGCTTCCAGCTCCTGCACGCGTGCGTTTAGAGTCTCCTGCAGCCCGAGGATGCGTGCGCCTACGTTGAGGCGCGCCTGTAGCTCCTCCTTGTCGAACGGCTTAGTCAGGTAATCATCCGCGCCGGCGCGCAATCCCTCGACAAGGCGTTCCTTCCCGGCGCGCGCGGTTAGCAGAAGTATGTAAACCGACTTGCTGATCTCGCGCAGACGTCGGCAGATCTCCGGGCCTTCCATCCCGGGCATCATCCAGTCGAGAATCGCGAGGATTGGCTCGTTTTGCGCGCGGAGAACTTCCATAGCCTCGCGACCGTCAGCGGCGACGATTACCTCATAACCCCACTTACTTAGAGTACTGGCAAGAATCTCCCGCGAAATCGCGTCATCTTCCGCGATCACCACTTTGCGCAGCGCGGCAAGGCCGGCGTCGGTTTTCGCGCCGAGATGGGTCTCAGGCGACCGAGGTTGCGACACCGGCGAGAGCGCACTGGTCCGCTCCGGCTCGCCCTCGTTCCAACTCGGTGAGAATGGGATCGATTTCATATTTCAATTCTGCGATGTGCTCGCTGAGTCCGGCGAGCTTTTCGTTTCGGGCAACTTCCTCGATCTCGGCAGCGATCCGCGCCGCCCGCGCGGCCCCAATATTACTCAACGAACCGCTGAGGGTGTGCGCGCTGCGCGAGATTGCAGACGCATCTGCCGCGGCGTGTTCCCGCTCCAGGCGCGCTACCAACTCCGGCGTGCCTTCGAGAAATAACTCTGCCACGCGCGCGAGCAATCCCTCGTCGCCATCAAATTGCGCGAGTAATTGCGCGACCGAGAAATCACTGGCGACGGGCGCATCGATCGGCGGCGTCGATGTGGCCAGGCCGCAAAGCCGATCAACCGTCGCGCGTACTTTCTCCAACGAAACCGGCTTTGAAATATAGTCGTCCATCCCCGCGGCCAGGCAGCGCTCGCGATCATCGACCCCAGCGCGCGCTGTCATCGCGATGATCGGCGTGTGTCGGCCGAGGCGGGCCTCATTTTGACGAATGCGTGCGGTCGCCTCAAGGCCGTCCATCTCGGGCATCTGCACGTCCATGAGGACGGCGTCGAAGCGCTGACGCCGCGTGAGTTCGACAGCTTCGCGGCCGTTGCTCGCCTGGGCCACTTCGTGCCCATCTTTCGCGAGGATGCCAGAAGCGACCGCGCGGTTCACGGCATTATCATCAACCACCAAAATCTGCAGGGTAATTATCGGCCGTGGAGTGGGAGCCGGGCGCGCGGGAGCTTCATGCGCATGCGCCTCTTCAGCACCCCCAAACCCAGCGGTGAAATGAAACGTGCTTCCGGCGCCCGGTGCGCTGTCGAGCGCGAGGTGACCGTTCATTAAGGCAACCAATTGCGTGCAGATCGATAATCCGAGTCCGGTGCCGCCATACTCCCGTGTGGTGGAGGAGTCCGCCTGCGCAAAAGCTTCGAAGATGTGCGCCTGCTTTGGTAGCGGCACGCCAATGCCGGTATCGCGCACAGAAAAGCGCAGGCCCACCTCCGCGCCTGGCACGTCGGCGGTTTGCACCCGCACATCAATGCCCCCCTCGGGAGTGAATTTGATGGCGTTCTCAACGAGATTCATGAGCACCTGGCGCAGGCGCATTGCGTCACCAGTGACAAACGCGGCAACATCGGGATCGACCGTGCAATCAACGGTCAATCCCTTGGTCCGCGCACGCGTAGCCAACGGTCGGATGGTCCGCTCGAGCAGATCGCGGAGCGAGAATGGGGCACATTCCAGGATCAGATGGCCGGCCTCGATCTTTGCAAAATCGAGCAACTGGTTGATCAACTCCAGCAGCCCGCCAGCGGAATGCTCGACCATGTCGAGGTAATCGCGCTGGGTGCTGGTCAGCTCCGTCTCGAGGGCCAGCGCTGTGACTCCGATGATGCCGTTCAGAGGAGTTCGCACTTCGTGGCTGATATTCGCGAGGAAGTCGCTTTTCGCTTCATTCGCCGCTTCGGCACTCTCCTTCGCGCGGATCAATTCTTCACGTCGTTCAGCGAGGAGCACGCTCGCTTCAGCACAGGCGAGGCCCAGCTTGCCGATCTCGTCGTTTCCTTTGAGGGAAATCCGCAGCGGCCGTTCCATCTTCAGCGCCTCCGCTGCCTCTACGAGAACTTCGAGCCGTCGGACAATGCTGCGGGAAAAAAGAAGGACTGCGCCGAGACCGATCCCGACACCCGAAAACAAGATCAGCAGCAGCGCGAGAGCGGTGTGTCGAGCGACCTGGGCCGCGCGCTCCTGGCGCTGCCCTAACAAGTGATCTTCGGCCGTCAGAAAATCCTGCACCGTTTCGCGCACGGCCTGCATAACCTGATTCCCCTCGCCAAGGGTAGTGCGTAGCTCCTGCTGCGAGTGTCCCGCGGCAAAATCGCGCAACACCAGGCTCTCGAGATCGAGCCGCCGCTGCACGACCGGGCGAATGCTCCGCTCCATGTGCGACGATTGCGAAGGATTGTCCGAGACCAATTCGGCCAGGCCATCGATAACGCGCGGCAACTGCGCGACCGCGCGATCGTGCGGTCGCAGAAATTCACGGTCGCTGGTGAGCAGATAGCCGCGCATTCCGGTCTCGCTGTCGACCAACAAAGTGAGGAGCAGTTGCGCTTGCTGCTCAACCTGAAAAGAGTGGCTAACTCACTTGCTCGCGACCGCGTTCTTGTGCTGCGCCCCGAAGAATAGCGCCGTCGCAAAAAGCATCGCCGCAATCGGTCCGGCCAGGACGATAAGGCTTTTGACGCGCAGCGAGAGGTTACGCCAGCGAGTCAGGATAGGGTTCAGCAGGAGCATGCACTTCGAAGGAACTGACTTCTTCGAAGCAGCTTGCGTGCAAGCTGGCAGCGGCGGCGTTAAAACTCTGCGCTACCCGGCGTCCGCGCGAACGGGATGACGTCGCGGATGTTTGAGACGCCGGTGACAAACATCAGCATCCGCTCGAATCCCAAACCGAACCCGGAGTGCGGGACGGTGCCGTAGCGCCGCAGGTCGAGGTACCACTTGTAGTCGGCGGGATCGAGATGGTGCCGGCGCATGTTCGCCTCGAGCACATCAAGACGTTCTTCGCGCTGACTGCCGCCGACAATTTCGCCGATGCCAGGCACGAGCACATCCATCGCGGTGACGGTTTTATCGTCGTCGTTTAGCCGCATGTAGAACGGCTTAATTTCCTTCGGATAATCGAAGACGGTCACGGGGCACTTGAAGTGTTTCTCCGTCAGCCAGCGCTCATGTTCCGATTGCAGGTTCGTGCCGTGCTCCACCGGGAATTCAAAGCGCTCTCCGCTCTTCAGCAGCAGGCCGACGGCTTCGGTGTAGCTGATGCGCTGAAAAGGCCGCTCCACCACGAAGTCGAGACGTGGAAGCAGCTCCTTGTCGACAAATTTGGAAAAGAGCTCGAGCTCGTCAGGACAGGTCTTCCGAATGTCTGTGACAAGATATTTCACGAGCTCTTCTGCGGTATCCATGTTGCAGGTCAGATCGCAGAACGCCATCTCCGGCTCGATCATCCAGAACTCGTTCGCGTGACGGGAAGTGTTTGAGTTCTCCGCACGGAAGGTCGGACCAAATGTGTAAACATTCTTCAATGCGCACGCGAACGCCTCTGCCTCCAGCTGCCCGCTGACGGTCAGGTAAGTGCAGCGCGCGAAAAAATCCTGTGCGTAATCGATGTTACCGTCGTCGCGACGCGGCGGCTTGTCGGCATCGATCGTCGTGATCCGAAACAACTCGCCCGCGCCTTCGCAATCACTTCCAGTAATGATTGGCGTATGTACGTAAACGAAGCCGCGGTCCTGAAAGAATTGATGAATCGCGAATGCAAGCCGGCTCCGCACGCGGAAGACCGACCCGAACAAATTCGAACGCGGCCGAAGGTGGGCGATCTCGCGCAGAAATTCGGGCGTGTGTCCTTTCTTTTGCAGCGGATAGGTGTCGTCGGAAGCGCCGACGACTGTGAGCTCGTCTGCGACAACTTCCCAGCTCTGCCCTTTGCCTTGCGATGCGACGAGCTTCCCGCGGACCTCGATGGACGCGCCGGTCATTAGGCGTTGCACGTCCGCGTAATTCGGGAGCGAGTCGTTCGCGATCACCTGCAGACTGCGGAGCGAAGAGCCGTCATTCAGTTCGATAAACGAAAACGTCTTCGAGTCGCGGCGCGTTCGGACCCAGCCTTGAATGGTGATTGAATCCTGCGGCGCAGTACTATGCAGCGCCGCCTTTACGGAAGTCGCGGAGTTCATCGCGACAACCTACAGCAATCGAGGCTGTCCGTTAGCGCCAGCGGGGGCCGGTGCTGATTCGTTGAGGGACAGGTAGGTGTACTCCTGTAAGCCGCGCTCATAATCAGAGAGCAACTTCATCGCATCGTTCGGCTTCAGACGGTCACTCTTGATCGCAGCATCGACCTGCAATTTCACGAGCCGCATGAGCTCGATCTTATCCCACTGCGTTAACGCCAACACCTGTCCGATGGTGCTTCCCTCGATCACTTCTTCGATATACCAGCCCGACTCTTCGTCCGGATCGAGAAACACGTGCACCTCCGTTACGCGACCGAA
>JALYXP010000406.1 GCA_030947045.1 Verrucomicrobiota bacterium
CAGAATTGATTGAACCACCCGAAGAGCGTTTTGCCGGCGGTCCAGGCAAACGGCCGTGCCAGCACCGGCTCCTTCACGCCAGGCGCCTGACCGACGAGGATCACCTTGCTGAGCACGGCTCCGCCGGAAACCGGCGGTGGTAACATCCGCGGGCAGCGTCGGCATTGGCGCAACGCCGCGACGTGATCTTCGAGACGCGCGCGCTGTTCAACTCGCGTGGTCGTTCGGACAGAGATCATTGACGAAGGTTGCACGGCGGCGGCGATGCGAACAACTTTCGGGCGCACGATGGCTGTACAGTTTCAGGATTACTACGAGACGCTCGGGGTCGCGAAAACCGCGACCGGTGCGGAAATCAAGAGCGCGTTCCGCAAGCTCGCGCGAAAGCATCATCCCGATGTCGCGAAGGATAAGAAGACGGCGGAGGAAAAGTTCAAGCAGATCAACGAAGCCTACGAAGTGCTCAGCGATCCGGAGAAGCGGCAGAAATACGACCAGCTCGGTGCCGATTGGAATCACCCGGGCCGCGGCGCGCAACCTCCGCCGGGATGGGGGCAGCCGCCGGGTGGCGGGCGCAATCCCTTCGGCGGCGGAGGTGAAGGGGTCGAGTTCGAGTTCGGCGGCACGGGGTTCAGCGATTTCTTCGAAGCGTTTTTCGGCGGTGGTCGCGGGCAGTCAGCGTTTGGCGGAGGCCAACCGGGCTTCGGGCGACGCGAGGCTGGCGCGGAACGGGGGAGCGATGTCGAGGCAGACATCATGGTCACGCTCGAGGAAGCGCTGCATGGTTCGAAGCGGACGGTTTCCCTGCGACGGACGAGCGCGGGGAAGCTCGAGACGTACACGGTGAAGATCCCGCGCGGCGTGCACGAGGGTCAGCGCATCCGTCTCGCCGGTCAGGGCGAGGCTGGAGCGCGGGGCGGAAAAAGCGGCGACCTGTTTTTGCGGGTGCGGATGGCGCGGCATCCAGAGTTTTCAGTGGAAGGCAGCGATTTGATTCACGACGTGGAGCTGGATCTCGCGCAGGCTGTTCTCGGCACGGAGATCGAAGTGCCAGCGCTGGAAGGCAAAGCGCGACTAAAAATCTCTGCTGGCACGCAGGCAGGGCAGCGTTTTCGGCTCCGCGAGCGCGGATTGCCGAACGCTTCCGGTACGCGCGGCGATCTCTACGTCGTCATCGAACTCTGCGTGCCAAAAAAGCTGACGGAGCGAGAGCGCGAGCTCTGGACGCAGCTCGCGGAGCTGCGCGGTAGCTAATCGCTCAGCCTCGACAAGGCGGTTCCGCGTCGGCACAATGCGACCATGAAAATTGCGCTCGGAACGGACCACGCGGGCTTCCACCTGAAGGAAAAAGTGAAGTCGTTGCTCCAGGCGCTCGGACACGAGGTGCGCGATTTTGGGACCTTCAGCGAGGAGTCAGTCGATTATCCGGTGTTCATTCGTCCTGCGGCGGAGGCAGCGGCGAGCGGCGAGTGTGATCGCGCGATTGTCTTTGGTGGCTCCGGTAACGGCGAAGCAATGGCGGCGAACAAGGTGAAGGGAGTGCGCTGCGCCTTGTGCTGGAACGAAGAAGTCGCGCGGCTCTCGCGTCAACATAACGACGCAAATGTGCTCTCGTTAGGCGAGCGTGTGATTCCGGAAGAGACTGCCCTGGCGGTTGTTCGCGTGTGGCTGACGACGGAGTTCGAAGGGGGGCGCCACGCGAAACGGATCGCGATGCTAGACGTCTAGCCGCCGAGGATCAAGTCGAGGCAGACAGCCCCAAGAAACACGGCGCTGACAAAGGCGTTGCTTTGGAAGAAGGCGCGATTGATGGCGCCGAGATCACGCGCACTGGCGGCGCGGTGTTCAAACCAAAGCGCCACGGCAATTAGCGGCATCGCGGCGAAGTAGGCGACATGAAGATGCGCCACGAAACCGAACGCGAGGAGCGCGGCGAACATCGCGAGGTGCAGCCATTGCGCGACGCGCAGACTTCCTGGAATGCCGAGTTTCACGACGAGCGAACGTAACCCTTCGCGCCGATCAAATTCGTAATCCTGCGTCGCGTAAATCAGATCGAAACCAGCGACCCAGCAGATGACACCGGCCCCGAGCACGAGTGGCGGCAATGCGAGCGTGCCAGTCTGCGCAATCCATGCGCCGGCTGGCGCGACGGCGAGCGCAAGACCGAGAAAGAAATGTGCGCCGGCGGTAAAACGCTTCGTGACCGAGTAGAAAAAGACGATTGCAAGCGCGACGGGGGAGAGG
>JALYXP010000407.1 GCA_030947045.1 Verrucomicrobiota bacterium
TAGAATTCTTTCGCGAATAACTTCGTCGCCAGAAGAATCGAGCTGATGGCGCCCGGGACCAACGATTTCCGGGGTAGTTGTGGGTATTGCACGCGAGGCGACTGACATTGCGGGCAGACGATCGCGAAGGCGAGATCAGGATCGTTGGGCGCCCACTCGGTCATCAGCTTCTGCGCTTTCGTGAAGTCCTCTTCCTCGACCAGCACCTTCATGTTCGCCTGCGGTTTACCGACGAGTCGCGCTGTCTGCTCGAGGCCTTCATTATGCACATCGGCTTTTACGCCGGACTGCACGAGGCGGTCCTTCAGATGCTTGGCTTTGGATGGTTCGTTGAACGTAGCAATCGTCATCATAACGGTGGGCCCTCGCTCCGGTTCGGGTCGATTTGATCAAACAGCAACAACTCTCGCAGCGCAAGAAGCGCAGGCTTGAACTCTCACTGCAGACCCGGCGGCGGGAACCACCGGTAGAGCATGAGGTAGACGATCACGCCCGTGACGGAGACGTAGAGCCAGATCGGCATCGTCCAGCGCGCGATGCGCTTGTGTTTCTCCCAGCGTCGGCGGAATGCCGGGACGAGCGTCGCGATGACGAGCGGCAGGATAATTATCGCTAGTAAAACGTGTGAGATCAGGATCGCGAAGTAGATCGGTCGCACAATTCCACCAGCCGTGAAGTGCGTCGATTTCTCGCCGACGTGCGCGTGATAAACGAGATAGCTAGCCAAAAAAGCAGTCGATGAAATGACCGCGGTGATCATGCAGGCGACATGCTGACGCCAATGCCCGCGCCGGATCAGCCACCAACCCGCCGAGATGAAGACCGTGCTGATGGCGTTGAAAATGGCGTTGGTCGCTGGCAGATCGGAAATTGTCATCGGCCTGCGACAATAATGCTGGATTCGTCTTCGCGCCTAGGACTCGTCGAGGCCGAAGCAAAGTGCGAGACGGTCAGTGCAGTTTCTTCGGAGGAACACCGTTGTATCAGATCAACGTGTGCGACGTCCGTCATCCTGAGCCGCCGCAGGACAGTCGAAGGATCTCACTACCGGAGTCCGCGTCTTCAACGCACGAACGATGCGGAACACCGGAGTGTCGGTCAAAGTCGCATCCCGTGTGACGCGTCACCAAATGAGAGATCCTTCGACCGTCTTCGCGGCTCAGGATGACGGCGCGTTCGCATCGCCGCGTTCGAATCACCGTGTGACGGTGATCGGATCGCGTCCGGAAAACACCGCCGCGCTTGAAATCACCGGCGCTCCGCCCGACTGAAACTGATGCCGCCCACGTTGCTCGAAGCGCCGGAGCGGCCGCGCGTTCCGCGCTCGCGTTATCGCCGCTGGACGTGGCGCCGGCTGCTCGCCGCGAGCGGTCTGCGGCTCTCGGTGCTCGCGCTCATCGCGGGCTTCGCGTGGGGCGGCTGGTATCTCGCAAACAAAGGGTTCGGCCGCGAGTGGCGCCTGAAGGTTGTCGAAGAGCTGCGTAAGCGCGGCGTCGAAGCTTCCGTGCGTCGACTAACGCTGGATCCCTTCCGCGGCCTCGTCGCGCAGGACCTCCGCATTTACGATTTCAACAACCGCGATGCGCCGCTCGCGTCGATCAGCGAAGTCTCGCTCGACATCAATTACTCGGCCCTTCTGCACAACAAACCGTTCTTGAACGCCGTCGATGTGCGCGGCGGCAACGTCACGTTTCCGAGCACAACGAACGATCCGAAGGCCCCGAAGGCGCAGCTCCGCCACTTTCGCGCGCACGTCTATTTTCCGCCGGAACAAATCTACATTAGCCAGGCCGAAGGTGTGTTCTGTGGGATCCGCATCACCGCGACGGGTCACCTGATTAAACGCGACGATGACCAGCCGACGCGCGAAGTCACCGATGAAGAATGGCGTGAGCGCCTTGCGCTTTTGCAGCGCATCGCCGCCGAACTCGGCCGCTTCAATTTCGCCGGTGGCGCGCCGTCGTTGCAGGTAAAATTCTCCGGCGATGTCGCGGAGATCGAGCAGGCGCGAATCGATGCATCGTTTCGCGGTGAGCGAGTGCTGCGCGACGGCTACGAGATGAAGACGGTGGCCGCCTCGGCCGAGTGGCGCGATCGCCAGCTTAGCATTACCCAATGCGAATGGTCGGATAATCAGGGAAGTTTCGCCGCCGAGGCGAGCTGGAATGCATTGAACAGTGCTGCTCAGTTTCAAGCGCACAGCTCAGCCAACGCGAAGCAATTCCTGGAAGCGTTTGGGTTCGGCCAAATGCTGGCCGATGCGACCTTCACGGCTGCGCCACGGCTCGAGTTTTCCGGCACTGCAAATCTCGCGGACCAACCGCCGCGGTTGAGTGTTATCGGCAGCGTCGCGGTCGATAAATTCACTTACAAAACGGTGCCCTTCCTCAGTCTCGCGACGAGCTTCTCATGGGACGGCGCGCGCGTGATGTTGCGCGATCTTCGTCTGCGCCACGAGACTGGAGAACTCTCCGCCGAGCTGCTCGACACGCCGCGCGACTTCCGGCTGAACGTCGAGAGCACCGTCAACCCCGGCGCGATCCGCGCGCTTGCCCCGGTCGGTCTGCGTCCGTTCCTGGGCGAATGGGAATGGCTCCACTCCCCCGCGATCCGGCTCACCATTCATGGACCTTCACGCGATCCGCAAGGCTGGACCGGCGACGGCACGATCGCGCTGCAACGCACCAGATTCCGCGGCGTCTGGATGAATAGCGCGAACGCCGATGTGCGTTTCGGTGACGGAGCCGTCACTTTTCACAATCTCCACGTTGCTCGTGAGGAAGGGAGCGGGACCGGCACGTTCACCTATGACTTTGCGAAACATGAAGTCCGCATCGCGGATGTCGTGACGACGTTGCGGCCCGGCGACGTGATCTACTGGATCGAGCCGAAGTTCCATAAAGCGGTTCTGCCGTACAAATTCCGCGCGCCACCGCACCTCACGGTGAATGGCGTCGTGCAATTCCGCGGCGGCAAGAACACGCACCTCGAGATCGGCGTCGATGCGCCCGCCGGGATGGACTACGTCTTTCTCGGCAAATCGCTGCCGTTCGATCGCGTCCGCGGACGCCTGCTTTTCACGGAAGACCGCCTGCAGCTCTTCGATATCGAAGGCGCGCTTTTCGGCGGGACGACACACGGGACGGCCGACATCTCGCTCGCGAAAGACGACCGGCATTACACCGCCAGCACTGCGGTGGATGGCATTGATTTCCCGCGACTCACCGACCTCTATTTCAAATACGAAACGGCGCGCGGACAGCTCTCCGGCAACTACGATTTCCAGGGGATCGGCGATGACGCACGCACGATGACCGGCAACGGAAAGATCAAGGTCGCGAACGGCAACGTCTTCGCGATTCCGGTCTTCGGCCCGATCTCAGGGTTGGTTGCCGGCATCTTCCCGGGCGCCGGCTACAGCGTCGCGAAACTGGCGGCTTCGAGCTTCACGATCCGCGACGGCGTTATCCACACCGATGACTTTAAGGTCTCGGGCAAACTCTTTGGCATGCTCGGCCACGGCGAC
>JALYXP010000189.1 GCA_030947045.1 Verrucomicrobiota bacterium
CCTTCACGCACGAGCGAGATCGTGCCCTTTGCCTGCTCGATCGCTGTCTCCGTGTAAACTTTCGGCGGATTCTTCAGGTTCGCTTTCGCCTGTGCAATGACCGCAGGAATTCCCTCGAGCCGCTTCCACAGATTCGGCACGCGTTGTTTGGCCGGTGCAAAGTCGCGCGCGACCAGCAGGTAAAGGCTGTTCGCGAGGCTCTGGTTATAAGCGAGAGGATTCCACTCGCGTTCCTTCAGCTCTTCGATCCCAAAGATTTCGTTGTCGATGCTGTCCTTCAGCAGACGCACGTCGACTTTATTGGCATCGTTGAGTTTGGAGAGATCGTTAAACGCTTCGAGTTGCTGTCGGTATTTTTTCGCGCGCGTGAGTTCCTTCCCGAGCGCCGCGTCGGAGTAGTCGGTTAGGCGATCGTCAAAGCGATGATCACCGAGTTCAGTGGCGTATTCCGGATGCGTCTGGAGTAAACCTTCGATGTACTCTTTCGCGACTTTCTGGAACTGTTCATCTTGCGAACTGGCGTGTGCGTTGAAGGAGACGGCAATTGCAAGCGAGGCGGCGAGGAAGGCGAGTTTCACGTCGAGAGATTAGAATAAGCACGCCTAATTCACAGAATTACTTCTGCCGCCAAATCGCGTGTTTTTTTTCGCAGGCGCTGACGTTCCTTTCTGGGGAACGCATGGCTCCAGCCGTGCTGGTTACCGCATTCTGCGGGAACGAACTTTCGCTGCCTCCCGAGATCAGAGCGAGCGTTCAACGCAAGAAGCAGCCGACGAAAGTTCGTGATCGCATAATGCGATCACCAGCACCCTGCAAGCGTGCGCTCCCCAGAGTTCCGGCGCCGTGCTTCTCGCGCTCGCCTTATGTCGGCGTTCCGCCGGCCAGCAGAGGCTCCGTGGCGGTTTCATCAGCCGTCTGCGACTGCAGATAGGTTCGGCCGCGATAGAACAGCGACACGACCGAGAAGATCGCGGTGGCCACGAACATCACGATAGCGAAGAACATGTAGTAGTTGAAGTCGCTCATTCTGGAAGAGCCATCCGGGTTCATGATGAAGCGGTTCACCTGTGCGGTAAACTGATTGCCTAACGAGACGCAGAAGAGCCAGGCCGCCATCACCGCGCTCTTCATCTTGTTCGGCGCTTGCGTGTACGAGAATTCGAGGCCGGTGATCGACACCATCGCTTCGCCCAATGTCAGGATGACGTAGGCGAGGAACTGCCACCAAACCGTCGGCCGTCCGCCGGCATCGATCAGGTGCTGGATGTACGCGATGACAAGATAGCTGCAGGCCGTTAAGCCAAGGCCGATTCCGATGCGACGAAGCGGCGTCGGCTCGAAGAACTTACCCATCAGTGGGTAAAGGCCATAGTTCACGATCGGGATGAAAATTAGAATGAAGATTGGGTTCGCGGTCTGCACCTGTTCCGGCAGCAATTGCAGGCCGAAGAAGCTCAGATCCATGTTCCGACACTGCAGCGTCCAGGCGCCGCCGCTAGATTGATCCCAGAGCGACCAGAAGATCGCGACGAAGATATAGATAATGGACAGCCGTCCGAGCGCGCCGAGGCCTTCCTTGCTGAAAAATTGCTTTACGAACCCAAAGCCCGCCGGCGGGATATGGACGAATTTCTTGCGGCCAGCCCAGAAGAAAATCGTGGCGATGACCATCGCGATGCCCGGCAAACCGAACGCGTAGCGCGGTCCCCAGCTTGGCGAGTTAAGGAGCAGCGGACAAAGGATCGTCGACATGAACGAACCGGCGTTAATCGAGAAATAGAACCAGCCGAAAATCTTCGGGAGGAGGTGCTTGTTCGACTCGCCGAACTGGTCGCCGACGTTCGCGGAGACGCACGGTTTAATGCCGCCAGAGCCGAGGGCGATCAGACCGAGTCCGATCATCAGACCCGTTCGCGTATCGTTGAGCGCGAGCACGAAATGGCCGGCGCAGTAGACGATCGAGAGCCAGAAGATGGTGTTGAACTTGCCGAGAAAACACTCGGCCAAAACCGCGCCCAGGATCGGAAGAAAGTAAACCGCCGAAACAAACTGCGAGAACCAGTAGCGCGCTTCCGCGTCGCCCATGCGATCCGGCAGGCCCATTTTGTTGACCATGTAGGTGGTCATGAACACGATCAGGATCGATCGCATCCCGT
>JALYXP010000430.1 GCA_030947045.1 Verrucomicrobiota bacterium
TGAGCGTGCCCGTGTCGGTTTTGATGAAATACCCGGCAGTTGAGTCTGCGCCCGTGTCCGTAATGGCACCGTTCAAGGTGAAGGTGTTCCCGGGCGTGACGTCGATGTTGGCGCCATTGCCGCCGTGGCTCTGGCGATTGATGGCAAAGCCCACGAGAGGTGCGCCGGCGGCCGCGGCACCGTAGGCAAAGCTGCCATCAATCTCGAGAGTCGCCACGCTCGGCGTGGCCCCGCCGACAAATGTGAGCTTGTCGGGATAGGACACGCCGCTCGGGTTACCAAGGTTCTTTGCGTTGCGGAGAACGAGAGTTCCGCCGGCGAGATCGAACTTTAAAAGATTGCCGCTGACCGTTTGATCGCTGCTGCCTTCAAAGGTCAAAACCCCGCTCCCTGTTTTCAGCAGGACGTCGGAGCCATTCGCAACGTTGAGGAGATTGCCACTAATAGAGGTATTGCCGCTGCCGCCGATTGTGAGCACGCGGTTTGAGGCTCCCTGAAAACTCACGTTATGAGCGAGACTGAGCTGCCCGACAATCTGGCTGGCGTTCGTCACGTTGATGCTCAGGCTGGCGCTGAGGTCGATCAATGCGCCGACGAGCACGTTTATACCGGTGTAGTTCGTTGAGTTGATGCTGTAGAGGCCTGTGCCGCCGGCGAATCCCGGGTTAATCGAGTTGGTCAGCCCGATGCCGCCGGTCGGACTGATCAGATTAAGCGAGGCATTCCCGCTGCCGACGGCGGTATTCCCGAGGCGGATCGTGCTGTTGTTTGCGCTGGCGCTGCCGGTCGTGAACTGGAGGGTTCCGTTGTTAACGAACGTGTCACCAGTGTAAGTGTTGGTCGCTCCGTAGTTTACCGTCGTCCCGGCATTGATGACGATGCTATTGGCGCCGGAGATTGCGCCGTTGAAGGTGACGGTATTGCCGCCAAAGATTTGCAGCTGCGTGTTTCCGGCGAGTGAGATGGTGGTGGACGCGCTGAACAGCAGCGGGCCGGACACTGGGTTGATCTCAGCTTTGTGATTCGCGCTGGTGTCGAGGAACTCCAGCTGCTGCGGCAGCCGAATGACCTCCAACTGCTGCGGCAGCCGACCTGCACTTAGCAGGTTGAAGATTTGAAGGAACCGGGAGTTGTTCTCGATCTGCGGAAACACTGGACTTCCCTGATCCTGGTAATCAACCAGGCTGAAGCCGTTGCCGGTGATCGTGAACGGGCGCGGCGCTCCGGACTCGAAGATGATTTTGTGACCGAGATAGCCGGCCAGATCGTTGTTCGATGTCGTGCTGCCGGTCCCGCCGGCCGAGGCGTAGTTGTTCCCGAAGAACAGATCGCGCGTATCTCCGCCCGGCGTGCCGTTGTCCCAATTACCCGTATTGCTCCAGTTGTCGTTTCGGGTCGGATGCCCGGGCTCGACAATCTCACCGGGCGTGTTCGGATTAGCGAGACCGCGCCAGCGGGTGGGAGTGGGGGCGGCATTAGGGACGGCAGGATACGCCGCACCTGCGGCAGCAATCTGCGGATGATCACCCGATGCGGCGAAACTCGGCGCGTCGGGAACGCCGATGCCCTCGACGGTTGAGACAGAAGCGGTGTCTCCGCTTGGTTGAGTTGAGTCCGCTGGAGATTTTGGAGCAGCACTGTTCGCCACCGGGGAGCGCGAAGGAGCGCTGCTCGTCGTGGTGCTTCCTGCAGTCGCCGGCGAGCCGCTTACCACGCCCGACGCCCACCATTTTTCGATGCTTTCCGCGGCAGCGATCAGCCCAGCGAACGCGGGCGCGCGTTGCTCGCCGACGAACAACGCGGCAACGGACCTTTCACCGAAGTAAAGAAGGACGGCGCCTGCAACGATGCTCGCAACAAGAGTCAGCGAACCCCGCGTTGATCTGGAACGGATTCTCGTGCTTGGATTCGCGGCTGCACGGGCGCTGCAATCTGACGGTGGTTCTTTGCGCATAAGCTGGGGAGTTTAGGCGCAGGAGAACATTCGGGCGTTGCCAGTGTCAATGTCTGAGACTAGTTCACGTCTGCCAGCTTTCTCCCGTTCGCTCATGCGCCAGTATCACGACTTGCTGCGACTTGTGTTGGACCAGGGGCAGGCGCGCCACGATCGCACCGGTGTCGGAACGCTCTCGGTTTTCGGCGCGCAGGCGCGGTTCAATCTACGCGAGGGCTTTCCGCTGCTCACGACCAAAAAGCTGCATCTGAAGTCGATCATCTACGAGCTGCTCTGGTTTCTGCGTGGCGATACCAACGTGCGCTATTTGAACGAGCACGGCGTCACCATCTGGGACGAATGGGCCGATGCGAACGGCGATCTCGGCCGCGTTTACGGAGCGCAGTGGACGGACTGGCGCGGCGCAAACGGCGAGCACATTAACCAGATCGACAACGTGATCGCGCAGATCCGCGCGCGTCCTGACAGCCGGCGTCTCATCGTGAGCGCGTGGAACCCCGCGGAGATCGAAACGATGGCGCTGCCGCCGTGTCATGTGCTCTTCCAGTTCTACGTGAACGACGGCGAGCTGAGCTGCCAGCTCTACCAGCGCAGCGCCGATCTCTTCCTTGGTGTGCCGTTCAACATCGCCTCCTACGCGCTCCTCACCATGATGGTCGCGCAAGTCTGCGATCTCACGCCGGGCGAGTTCGTCCACACTTTCGGCGATCTGCACCTTTACCAAAACCACCTCGAGCAGGCGCGCGAACAACTCACGCGCGAATGCCGGCCCCTGCCGCAAATGCACCTCAATCCAGCGGTGAAAAACATCCACGACTTCCGCTTCGAGGATTTCCAGCTCGAGAACTACGACCCGCATCCCGCGATTAAAGCTCCAATCGCCGTCTAGCTGGGGCGCGACCTTTGAAGCTTTGGGCAATTCAATCGTCCAAAGCTGCCTTATGGGTTCGCGAAAAGGGATCTTCGCTCTTCTACTCTTGGTCATCGCCGCGCCGTTCGCCTACTGCGCCCCCGGCTATCAGGTCGAAATCGATCTGCAACAGCAGATGGCCTATC
>JALYXP010000021.1 GCA_030947045.1 Verrucomicrobiota bacterium
GGATTTTCGCGCACAAAGCCTTCGGTCTGCTCCATGAGCTGTTCCCATTGGTCCTTCGTGTAGCGGAGCCCGCGCTCCGCGATATCTTCGGTCGTTCCTGCAACTTGATCGTCCATCTTACCTTTCCTTCGAAACGGGAAGGCGTTTTGCGTGTCCGAAAATTTCTCAGCGGAGCGTCAGCCAGACCGTTCGGGCGCCGGCACCGCGCGGAAAATCAGGCAACGGCGGCTCGCTCTGCAGGCTGCCGGCACGTCGCGAAGTCTTAAGGCAGAAACGCGACATCACCTCGAGCGCGCGTTCGCTGAGCGTCGTGCAATTTGTGGAGAGCAGAATCTTGCTGTCACGTTCCGCCAGCTCAAGCGAGTGCGACAAGAGCGTCTCGAAGTCGCGTTCCACTTGGAATGCTTTTCCGCGATGGGTGCGCGAGAAAGTAGGAGGGTCGAGGATGATGACATCGAACTTTTCGCCCTTCCGCGCGAGCCGCGGCAGGAACGTCATCACATCTTCCGCAATGAACTTGTGGCCCTCGGTGGAAAGATCATTCAGTTCAAAGTTGCCGCGTCCGCGATCGAGCGACTTCTTCGAAAGGTCAATGCTGAGAGTGGAGGCGCCGACGTGTGCTCCGGCGACGGAAAACGCGCAGGTGTAAGCGAAGCAATTCAGCAGCGACTTCGGCCGGAACTGCTGCACGCGGGAGCGGTTGTGGCGTTGATCGACAAACAGCCCGACGGAATAGCCGACCGCAAAATCGATCGCGTACTTAAGGCCGCGTTCCAGAGCAGTAGTCTGCAGGCTGGCAGCCGCATCGCCCACGACCAGCCGCGGGGATTCGCGCTCGGCGTTCTGTTTCGGAAGGAAACGCGCGAAGACCCGCGTGAATTTAAAGCCGACGTTCAGCGACCAGAGATACAGTTCGGTCGTTAGGCGTTCGCGCGCGGCGTCTGTCTTGTGCGAGACGAGCACATCCGTGCCGTAGCGGTCAACCCAGCCGTCAGGATAGGTACAGATCCGATAAGCATCGGTTTCCTCCGCCTCGAACGCTCGCGCGAGAGCCGGATCCATCCATTCGGACATCCTGATGGTCATCGCTACAGCGAAGAATCGGGATGCGAGGAGGTTCTGCGTGCGTTTTGCGCGTGCGGCGTTCTTGCCGGAGGCGGGCAGCACGATAGAATGGCGCGCTCTGCCGCCGGCCTGCCGGCGAACGACCAAACGATGCAACAAGTCACTGTGCGGGTGCCGGCAAGCACCTCGAATTTAGGCCCGGGGTTCGATTGTCTCGGGCTCGCCCTGCGCGTTTATAACGACATCACGATCAAGCACGGCCGCGGCGCAAAGGTCACCGCAATCGTGAAACAGACGGCTGATCTGTTCTTCGAGCGCGCGGCGATGAAGCCGTTCGCGTTCTCGTGTACCATCCGCGGCGATGTGCCGGCGTCGCGTGGTTTGGGGAGCAGCGCGACCGTGCGAGTGGGCGTTGCGCATGCGCTGAACGAACTGACCGGTCGACCGTTCTCGCGCGAAGAGTTCTTCGCAATTTGCGCCGAGCTCGAAGGACATCCTGACAACGCCGCACCTGCTGTCTTCGGCGGCTTCAACATCGTCCGTCCGCAGGCGCGGCAACGGTTCACGGTCGACTCAATGTTGAAGATTCTGCTGCTGGTTCCGGATTTCGAAGTGCGCACTGCTGACGCACGCGCGCTCCTTCCCGATCGCCTCCGCCGCGTCGATGCAGTCGAGAGCTGCGGCAACGCCTGCGCGATTGCGGCGGCGTTCGCGTCGCAGAAATACGAAAAGCTACGCGGCGCGTTCGCCGACAAGCTGCATCAACCATTCCGTAAGCAACTCGTGCCATTCTTCGACAACGTCGTCACCGCAGCAGCAAATGCGGGAGCCCTTGGCGCTTTCCTGAGCGGCTCCGGATCGACGATTGCCGCAGTGACGCTAGCCCGACCGCAGCAAGTCGCCGACGCAATGCGCGCCGCAGGCCCGTCCTCTGCCCGCATCGTCATCACGACAGCCGACAACCGCGGCGCACGCGTCGTTTCCCCTCCATGAGCCAGCGCTCTGAAAACGTCGAGCAGTTCGCGATCGACGTGATTTTGAATCGTCGGCAAGGCGCGCGAGCCACGCTCCTTCGCGGGATCCTTTACGCGCTGTCGTTTGTTTACGAGCGCATCGTGCAACTCCGGCTCTTCCTTTACCGGCACCGCATCCTCCGTGAGCGGACGCTCGGCTGCCTCGTTGTGAGCATCGGAAATCTGACCGTTGGAGGCACCGGCAAAACACCGATCGTTGAAAAATTCGCTCGCGCCCTCCACAACGGCGGCCGGCGCGTCGCGATCCTCAGCCGGGGCTACAAGAGCGTGCCGCAAGCTGTCTCAAAAGGCCGTTTGTTCAGCAAAAAAACCATCGCGCCGCCGCGTGTCGTGTCGGATGGAAAGTCGCTGCTGCTCGATTCGCTCACCGCCGGCGACGAGCCGTACATGCTCGCGAACAACCTCAAAGACGTAATGGTGCTCGTCGATAAAGACCGCGTGAAGAGCGGCCTCTACGCGATCAAGGAACTCGGCGCGGACACGTTACTGCTCGACGACGGGCTGCAGTATCTGCATCTGAAACATCGCCTCGACATCGTCTTGATCGATCGTCAGGCGCCTTTCGGAAACGAATACCTTCTGCCGCGTGGGACCCTGCGCGAGCCTCGTCGAAACCTGCGTCGCGCGAGTTACATCTTCATCACCAAATGCACCGGCGAGTCTAACGAGGAGTTGATTAAGCGCATTCGCCTTTACAACCGCACGGCCGAAATCATCGAATGCGCGCACAAGCCGCTGCATCTGCAGAACGTCGCCACCGGCGAGCAGCTTCCGCTCGAGAGGCTGCAAGGGACATTTGTCGGGTCACTCTGTGGAATCGCGGCACCTGAAAGTTTCGAGGACGGGCTGCGAACACTCGGTGCCCGCATCGAAATCGCGAAGCGTTACACCGATCATCATCGTTACACCGAGGCGGAGCTGAAATCGTTCATCAACCGGTGTGTGCGTCGCGACCTCGCCATGATCGTAACGACAGAAAAAGACGCCGTGCGCCTTCCGCGCCTGACGGTGCCTGCTGTGCCGATCTATTTCCTCCGCGTCGAGATCGAAATCCTGAGCGGACACGAGAGCTGGGAAAGCTGCGTCGCGCGGATCTGCCAGCCGCAGCCGATGCTCTCGCCCGAGCGTTTCTTCTCGTAGGTCGCGGGTCGAGCGTCCGCAAAGCAAAAAGGCCTCGCGCCGTCGGAACGACGCGAGGCCCTTCGTGTTGGGAGCGCGAGTTACTCCGAGCCGACTTCGTAAATTTCGACCAGACCGACTCCCGTCGATCCGCCGTTGTTGCTCACGACAGTCGTGTAGGCGCCCGGTTCAAGCCGGACGAGTAACGCTGCCTCGAGATCGTTCGTCGGCGGGATCCCCGTCGCCGCGATGTCGGCCGCATTGCTATTCGTCTTCCAGTCGTCGTTCGCTGCGAGGGATGTCGCCCCGGAGAAGAGCTCGAGGCTCGGGTTAGCAAGGGCGGGCGACACGCCGGCTGCGGCGAGCGAAGGCCCCAGCGCGCGGATAATCACCAGCTTCGGCCCGCCTGTGATAATGAACCCGCCGATCAATTGTCCCGACCCAGCACCCACCAGGCCGCGCGTCGAGATGTTCGCCATTCGATTAACCAGCGTACTCTTGAAGCTGTTCACAGTGAAGGTGCCAGCGCTCGTCATAAACGCGCCGCTGAATACACCGTCGGTGATGGTGAAATTGCCGGTGATCTGGCTCGAGCTGCCGATCGTCTTATCAAGCACGAACGTGTAAGCCGTCGCGGGACTTGTCGGCGCCATCACGGTGCCGGTGCCGCCCGTGCGGACGACGTTCGGAGCAGTACCGCTAGCCTGCAGCAGCGTGATTTGACCAGCGGCGTCGATGATGAACATCACGCGACTCTCACCGTCGGGCCCATGCGCCACGCCGGCGAACCGGCCGGTAAGATTGTGATCGCCGAGCTCGGAGGCGCGCGGCGCTTGGAAGCTGGATCCCGCGACAGTGCCCGAGATCACTTTCTCGGTTGCAGTGCCTGCGATTGATTGACCGTTCGAGAGGGTAAATGCGAACGCACCGTTGCTCATCGTGCCTTCTGCGAACCCGATCGTCTGGCCTGCAACATCGAGGATATTAACCTGCAGATGCGTGTTCTTTTCGATGTAGAAGATGGCGACGGCGCCGTTGCTCGTCGCACCTTCATAGAGGCCGTGCAGGCTCTTTTCTCCGTGGTCGTCGCCGCCGCGCGGTGTGCCGGTCGGAGTAGGACTTGGGTCCGTCCGCGGCGTTGCACTCGGTGACGCCGTCGGCTCGACGCGTGGCGTCGCGCTTGGTGAAGGAGATGGCTCGACGCGTGGCGTCGCACTTGGTGAAGGCGATGGCTCAACGCGCGGGGTCGCGCTTGGTGATGGCGATGGTTCAACGCGCGGGGTCGCGCTTGGCGAAGCCGTGGCCGTGGGGGATGGCGATGGTGACGGCGAACCGTCCGCCGCATACGCTGATGCTGCAGAAAGCGCAGCGAGGCACGCGACCGCGAGGATGTTAATCTTGGATTTGTTCATTTTGTTTGGTGCGGTGCGCCGGTTTTTACGTTTATCTCCGGCACCCGAATTATGGAAATTATAAGCAGATACCGTTCCAAACCGTTCGCACTAAACGCCTTTGCTTCCGGGACGCCGCTGCTCCGGCGAGCGCAATGTGACCAGCCGAAAAGCGGAGCGTGATGACCCCGACCGGCAGTGCTTTTGCAGCAGTGCGCCAGGTGGTGCGCGATGCAGGGTTCGAACCTGCGACTTCTTGCGTGTGAAGCAAGCGCTCTACCACTGAGCTAATCGCGCGGAAGACGGCGAAGATAGAGGTCATCACCGCCACTTCCAGAGAAAATGCGGCTCAGCGCCCAACCGCGCTGCAAATGTCGATGACGACTACGCGCCCGTTACTTCCTCGATCGCTTTCTGGAGCTGCTCCGGGCTGATCGGCTTGGTCAGATGCACAGAAAAACCGGCGGCGCTGCTTTGCGCGACGTCTTCATCCATACCGTAGCCGCTCACCGCGATACCTTTGGCTTCGCTGCGTTTAGCCAGCTCTCGCATTACCTGGAAGCCGTTCCCGTCCGGCAAACCTAGATCGCTCACGAGTAAATCAATCTTCGTCGAACGGAGAACGTCCAGCGAGGTCTGCACGCTGTTCGCGGTCAGCACTTCGTGTCCGGCGCGGCGCAACAAGCGGCTCATGACGATTGAGGTGTGCTCGTGATCTTCTACCATCAGGATGCGCAGTTTTCGCCATTGGTGGGCTGGTGCTTTTTCGTTCATTGGGCCGGCCACGCCGCGACCGGCGACGGTGCTCAGCTCGACCGCGAATGTCGCGCCGGTATTCGGCCCTGCGCTGCGAGCGTAGATTTTGCCGCCATGCATCTCGACGATGGCTCTGCAGATCGCGAGGCCGAGACCTAAACCATTTGGAGAGGACGCGCCCTGCTGGAAAGCGGTGAAGAGCTTGGGCATTAGCTCGGCATCGATCCCGCGGCCGCTATCGGTGATTTCAAGACCGAGAACACCAGGCTCGGCATCGTAGGAGCGAACCACTACGTCGCCGCCTTCGGGTGTGAATTTCTGCGCGTTCTTCAGCAGGTTCCAGAACACCTGCTGCATGCGGGTGGCGTCCGCATGGACCTGATGATTCGTCGCCTGGAGATCGACCTTCAGCTTTAAATTCTTCACGGTCAGTTCGCTGCGGACGATCTCAATCGCGTGCTGGAGCAGGAGATGAACGTCGCAGTCCTGTAGCTTCAGCTGCAGCTTGCCTTGGGTGATGCGCGTGAGGTCCAGCAGGTCGTCGATGAGTCTCGCCTCGAGCTCGACGTTCCGGCAGACCATTCGTATGTCCTCGCGCAAATCGGGCGGGAGCGATTCGTCAGCCGCCGTGGCGCAAGCCCACATCAGCACAGGTGTCAGAGGAGTGCGCAGTTCATGACTCAGCGCAGCGAGGAATCGATCCTTCGCCTGGTTCGCGGCCTCAGCGGCGTCTTTCTGTCGATGTAGCTCCTCCTCGGTTTGCTTCCGTTCAAGGTAAAGTCCGACCTGGATCCCGAGCGCCTCCACGAGCCGAACCAAATCCTCGTCCGGTGAGAGAACCGCGCTGCTGGCGAGTTCCATCACGCCGTTCACGCCGTGTGGCGCAGTGAGAGGGAAGAGCAACATCCCGTGGAGACCGCAGGCTGCTGCGGTTTCGCGCCTTGTCAGTTGCGCGGTCGTGGCCGCATCGCGAATCCAGGTCGCTATGCCGGAATGGAGCACCTCGCCGGGAACCCCTTCGCCCGCCGCGAGAACAAGGTTGCGCGTTTGCCGATCGAATTCCGACGTATTGAACTTCGGCGACTGCCAGGTGGTCTCGCATTTTAAACTGCCATCAGGCTGCCGTATCCAGAACGCGCCGAACACCCAGGGCCCGCTGTGCGCGATGGTCTCGAGGATCTTGCCAGCGGTCTCGGCGGTCGGCGCATCGCCCGACGTCAGCGTCGCGATTGCATATTGCGCCTCCCGGCGTTTCTCGTGCTGCACTCGCTCGGTAACGTCGCGCGCAATTTTCGACGCGCCGACGACCACTCCGTTTTCATCTTTGATGGGCGAGACAGTTAGGGACAGATCAACGAGGGAGCCATTTTTGCGACGACGCGTTGTTTCGAAGTGCGCGATCGGTTCGCCGCGCCGAATTCGAGCGAGGATGGTGGATTCCTCCCCTCGCTTTTCGTCCGGGATCAAGATCGTGATCGGCTGCCCGATCACCTCGTCAGCGGTATAGCCGAAGATTCTTTCTGCGCCCGCATTCCAACTCATGAGGATGCCGTTAAGATCTTTGCTGATAATCGCGTCGTCCGATGACTCCACAATTGCGGCGAGCCGCTGCAGCGCGTGGATCCCGCGCTGGCGGCTCGTAATGTCGCGCAGGTAAGCGGTGAAGACCGGTTTCCCCTGCAGGTGATACGGCGTAATCGCCAGCTCGACCAGGATCTGCGTGCCGTCCGCGCGCAATGCCGGCACCTCGATTCGTTTGCCGAGCAGCGGCCCTTCACCCGTGGCAAGATAGTGCGCCAGGCCCTGCCGATGCCGCTCACGATAGTCGGGCGGGATAATGAGTTCCGCGAGTTCTTGGCCGATCACCTGATCGCGTTTGAACCCGAACATTTGTTCCGCCGCCGGGTTGAATTCCCGGACGCGACCGTTGTCCCCGATGACGATGATGCTATCGAGCGCTGAATCGAGAATCGATTGCGTGCTCTGAGCACTTTCGCCGAGCGCCTCCTCTTTTTCCGCAGCGTATTGCTCCGCGGAGGCGATCAGCATGTCGTCGAAAAATCGGTGGATGATCGTCGACGCTTCGGTCCGCGCCTGGAAGGTGAACTCGGGGAGATTTTTCGCCAAAGCGCCGACGCACTCGACCGCGAACACGTGCCGGATGATGCCCGCCTCGCGGATTACTTCGTCGAGCCGGTAGCCCTGCTCCCAACGATGCGCGCCGTGGGCGCGGGCATGGCCGGCGTCTGGCGTTGAGCCTGCAGTGTCGTGATGCCGCAGCCGATCGGCGAGGTCGTGACACAGGAACGGCAGATGATCGACTACCTGCCGATACGTCAGATTGTCGGACGATTGAATATCGGGCTGAAGTTCGATCGCCTCCACCCACGTCTTCGTGATCCAGTCGACGTGCTCGACGATGTAGTCGGCGAGCTGAGAAAGAGGTGATTTCACGTCGTCCACTGGCTCAATTTACATCGGGGTTCGAGCGTCGCTTGCGTGCGCCTGCCCCTTCGATGGCTGAAATTGGGGCGCATCGAGCGCGGCCGCGCTGCGTCACTTCAGTCCAAGAAATTCCCGCGCTGTTTCGAAAAGTAAACGCTCTTTTGCCGCAGGCGAAAACTCGGCGAGCGACTCGATCAACTGCCCCGGATGCGCTTCGCCGAGCGGGAAAGGATAATCGGAACCAAGCGCCACGCGCTCGGCACCAAACATCTCCAGCAGCATCTTCAGCGCGGCCCGGTCGTGGACGAGGGAGTCAACATAGAATCTCGCGGGCCGCACCACGCCCTCCTTGTCAGCGCCCGCAAGATAACTGCGCGGGGCGGTGTTGCTGTCGACCGCCACTAGATCCGGCCGCACATGAAAAGCATGCTCGATCCGGCCAAGCGTAAAAGGGAACGAACCACCGCCATGAGCGAATGCGACTCGGAGTTTCGCGAATCGGTCGAACACGCCGCCAAGCATCATGCAGCAGATCGCGAGACAGGTTTCCGCCGGCATGCCGACCAGCCAGGGCAGCCAATATTTCGGCATTCGCTGTTTCCCAAGCATGTCCCATGGATGGACGAAAATCGCGGCGTCGAGCTGCTCGGCCGCAGCCCAGACCACATCGAGAGAGCGATGGTCGAGATTGCGGCATTCGGGCTCGTGACAATGCTCATTCGCGTCGACATGCGTGCCGATCTGCGCGCCGCGAAAGCCGAGCTCACGGACACAGCGTTCCAATTCGCCTGCCGCCAAATCGGGGTCCTGCAACGGCACCGTCGCGAGACCAGCAAAACGCGTCGGATATTCGCCCACAATCTCGGCAATGTGATCATTAAGCCGACGCGACAGGTCCAGCGCGTCCGCCGGTTTCGCCCAGTAGCTGAACATCACCGGCACGGTCGATAGCACCTGCATCGAAACGCCGGTGGCATCCATCTCCTCGATGCGGCGCTTCGGATCCCACGTGTTATCGCCGATCTCCCGGAAGACGCGGTCGCCCATCATCATGCGCGCGCAGCACGGCTTGTGATGCTCCAGGCGGATGAAGCCCGGGTAACCGTACTTCGCATCGAGGTCCGGCCACTCGCGCGGCAGGATGTGCGTATGCAGATCAATCTTCATGAGCGGCTGTATGATCTAGCGCCCGCCCGTTCCGCGGACAAGTGGCAGCAAATTCTCATTGCGTTCACGAAGCGCTGTTTCCGAGAC
>JALYXP010000026.1 GCA_030947045.1 Verrucomicrobiota bacterium
GAACGGCTCGGTCTCGCGCACAATCGCGTTTAGCTCACCCTGACGCTCGCGCTGTTCGCTCGTCAGAAGCTTCGAGTATCCGACGATGTCGATGAATAGGACGTGTGCGATCTCGAGACTGAGATTGCGTGGAGACGCGGAGGACATAACGCTGACGGGGCGCGATGATTTCGATTCCAGCTCGAATCGTCGAGCGCAAAGCCCTTCTCAAAAAGAGCGCTAGTAAGTCGTCGTTCGCGCGGAACTTTCGAGAATCTTTTGGTTCGGAAGCGTGCTTGCTTCGCAGCGGGTGCCGACCGCAGCTCACCCGTAGTACCGCCGAGCACTGCGGAATGACAAACACTTTGTAAACTGCGGCTCAATCTGTAGGCTCGCCAACGAAGGGCGGACATGCGTTTGGTAGGCGATTCGCAGTGTTAATTCAATCGCAGCACGTAGGCGTGGAGTTCGTGCGACTTGAGTATGATCACGAGCAGCTAGCGTCGGAGATGCGCGCTGAGGATCTCCCGGAAGAATATATCGAGACGATCGAGACAGGCTGTTGGACTACGTGTCTCGAAGTGCTGCCGATAAAGGAAGGGCCCGCGCCCAGCGATAAGCTAGAGATGACAGGTGCGCACCGTTTGAAGACCGGCAGCGCCGAACATCGCGCCACGCTAGGTTGATCCTTCTAATCGTCGACGACTGTCGGTCTCTTTAGACGGGAAGCGTCTCGCACGCGAGAGACGCCGGATATAAGACAGCGGTGCAAAAGTTGCCACAACGATTTGTTATGAATCCTGCGACCTCTCATGGCTCATCTATCACGGAAATCACAAGAAGGTCCCGGAGGGGGGCAACGTAGGGGAAGTTAGCGGTTTGCCGCCACCTTTTTTCGCCAAATCAGGCTAATTTCACAAAAGGGGAACGGACCCCCTAGGCTCCAGAGCAATGTGAAGCGCATGGGGATCAGAATGCCGGTCGACTGGGGGGCGCAGTGGCTCACTACGCCGACGACACTCGGTCATCGTCTCAGCCGGCCGCTTAGCCTCCGGCGACCAAGGGCTCCTTCGCCGTGGTCCTGTTTGACCTAACGAGCAGTCGAGATACTGACAGCAAGACTGACGATAGCACCCCGAGCATGCGCCGCCGCGATCTAAGCTCGTCCCTTAGAAAACGAAATCCGTCGCGCAATAGAATGGCATGGCGTGTTCGCGCAGCGAGCGCACGTACGCGCGGTTGTTCTCGTCCAGTAAACCAAACGAAACCGCGTCCGGCTCCTCGCAGGAAGACGCGAGCACAAGATTGAAGTCATGCACAATGACTTCATCGCGCGGGTCCATCAGGAGCATGATCTGGTAATGCGTGCCGCCGGCGGGCGTCGGCTCCGCGCGACGCAGCACCCATGCAGCGCGGAATTGCGCATGTTTTCGGAGTAGTTCAAAGAGCGGCTGGATCAGATCGGTCGGATAATCCGCCGGATCGATCACCTGCAGCACTTGTTCTTCCGATTCGGTCCCGAGCGGCTGCGGCTGCAGCGCACCGCCACTCGCCAGGTCGCGCATCATGTCGGGAGGCATCTCGAAGCACCCCGTCCTGCATCCGCGATTCAGCAGCGCGCGCATCTTCATCGCGCCCAGGATCTCCAACATTTGCCGCGCAGGCATCCGCGCCGTGCAGTAAGTATTCGGCGGCACTCCGCCTGCCTTCAGGCCCTCCTCCGCGCGCAGTTCCGAGCTATAGAGCATCACCGCCTCGCCTTCCTCATCCTTCGTCATGATGAACTGGAAGGGCGAGCCGTTCTGGATCTGCATTGTCGCGCCGTCGATCTCCGGATGATAAGGCATGAGCGCACAAAGCTCTCCGTCGCTTACTTGTCGCATCACCTCCGGCAGCTCCGCCGTGCTCTTCACCAGGGCAAAGATCGCCCGGTCGAGTTCGTTCCAGTCCTGCCCGTCAGTCATGGCTCTCACTGATAGCAATTTCCCTTCCGCCGCTTACGTCTTCAGCCGTGAATCGACTGCCTGCCGACTACGAAGGTTCGCTCCCTGTGTTCTACTCTTCGGCAAACAACGACGCAATGAGCGAACCCACTCACCATCTCCTGATTCGACCCCACAGCAGCGGCTGGCAATGTTTCGAAGCGCCCGGCGTTCAACCTTATTGGTGCGGCGCGAACGCCAGGAAGCTGTCGCACCGCGCCGCGCCACGGCAAGATTCAACGTCTAAAATTTCGCGATGATAGCAGCACCCGTCCAGTGTTTGACGTTCATCGCAATGCCGCAGACGTCGCATCACACACGATTACCAGCCGCCGAACCTTGCGATTTCCTGCGCTACCCGCCCATCGCGTGAACAGCAGGCTCAGTCTAAGAACATCGCGCTCCCCTGGCTGACCGCCTCGCCTGCCGGAAACCTTCGGCAATGGCGCGATTCTGAGACTGCCCCCTTTGTCTTGCGCGCTGTGTTGGAC
>JALYXP010000031.1 GCA_030947045.1 Verrucomicrobiota bacterium
GATAGCGAGCTGGCCCACAGCGAGGAGGAGCTGCGCCTGATCCTCGACGAGAGCGAAAAATCCGACGAAGTCTCGACACTCGGTCGCGACATTCTCGTCAACGCCCTCGACATGCGGCGCCGCGTCGTCCGCGATATCATGACGCCGCGCGGCGAGGTCGTTTCGCTCGATCTCGACGAGAGTTTCGAAGACAATGTGAAGAAGGCGTTGGCTTCACGTCACACCCGGTTCCCGCTCTGTCGCGGGCATCTCGATAACACGATCGGTCTCGTCCACATCAAGGAGCTCGTGCCGATGATGCGCGACCCGCAGCCGGACCTGCTGCGCATCAAACGCGACGTCATCAACGTGCCTGAAATGATGCAGGTCGAGAAGCTGCTGAACCTCTTCCTGAAACGGCATGCGCACCTCGCCGTCGTCGTGGATGAATACGGCGGCACGGTCGGAATGGTCACGCTTGAGAACGTCCTCGAGGAGCTGGTGGGCGACATCCAGGACGAGTTCGATACCGAGCCGGCAGAATTTCGTGAGATCAACGAGAACGAGTTCACCGTCGAAGGCGCGGTCGGCCTATACGAGCTGCAGGATATGGCCGACCTGACGCTGGAAAGTGCCGACGTCAGCACGATCGGCGGCTACGTGACTCATCTGCTCGGCCACCTACCCCGCCAGGGCGAGCAGGTGCAGATCGAAGACTATTGCGTCACGATCGCGAAGAGCGACGGTCGCCGCGTTGAGCAACTCCACTTCCGGAAATTAGCGGATGCCGAAGCCGCGAAGCGCGCCACGAAATCGGACGCGACCGCCTGATTGAACCCGCTCGTCGAGACCGATATCGGGTGTCCGCACTGCGGCGAATCGTTCCCGCTCCTCGTCGACACGATGCAACGTGAGCAGTCGCTGGTCGAAGATTGCAGCGTTTGTTGCCGTCCGATCAACCTGACGATCACCTGCGAACCAGGCGAGGTGCTCGACGTGCGGGAGCAGGAGTGAACGCAGCCCGTTTAACCGTCGCTTTGCGCTACCTTCGCAAGCAGGGCAGGGCGACGCCGCAATTGCGCCGTCAGCGCTTCGATCGCGCGCAAAGTAGCCGGGCTGATGTGATGCTCCATGCCCTCTACATCGTGATCGATCACCTTCTCGTCGACGCCGAGCAGTCGCAGAAATTCCGCCAGTAGCTCGTGCCGACGCGCGATGTTGCGCGCCAGCGTTTCGCCCGCCGTTGTCAAAACGAGGCCGCGATACTTTTCGTATTTCAGCAGCTGATCCGCATCGAGCCGCTGGACCATATTTGTGACGCTGGCCTGCGAAATCTTCAAGCTTGAGGCGATGTCGATAACGCGGGCATATCCCTTGGAATTGATCAGCTCCAGGATGCGCTCGAGGTAATCCTCGGCTGCGGTGGAGTTGCGAGGGGCCAGCGTTTTTGCGCGCACGTGACTCCATCATTAAGGCAGATGTGATTCAGTCAAACAAAAACTATTTGGCGATTGACAGACTGATAGCGGCGGACAGATAAGTTAGTCGTGGCTAACAAGTCGGAACCCGCTCTTCTCCACACCGAAGCGGGGTTTCATTCGCAGCCGCCGTTGCCGAGCCTTTCCGAGGTGCACCGCAGCTTGCTCGTGCCCGCCTCCGCTGGTTTCTGCCGCAAACTTCTCGCCTTTGCCGGCCCTGGTTTTCTCGTCGCCGTCGGCTACATGGACCCGGGCAACTGGGCCACCGACCTCGCCGCCGGTTCGAAGTACAACTACACGCTGCTGTCGGTTATCATGATCTCGAATCTGATGGCGATCCTGCTCCAGGCGCTGTCATTGAAACTGGGCATCGTGACGGGGCGCGACCTCGCACAGGCCTGTCGCGATCACTACAGCCGCCCAGTGTCATTTCTACTTTGGGCGCTCTGCGAGATCGCAATCGCCGCGTGCGATCTCGCGGAGATCATCGGCTCGGCGATCGCGCTCAACTTGTTGTTTCACATCCCTTTGCTCGTCGGCGTCTGCGTCACTGGGCTTGATGTCCTGATCGTTCTGTTTCTGCAAAACAAAGGCTTCCGCTACATCGAAGCTCTCGTCATCGCGCTGATCATGGTCGTCGGCGGTTGTTTCGCGTGGGAGCTAATCGTGTCGCATCCTGACATGCTCGGCATCGCGAAAGGCTTCATTCCGACCGCGCAAATTGTATCCGACCCGGGGATGCTCTACATCGCCGTCGGCATCCTCGGCGCGACCGTGATGCCGCATAATCTTTATCTGCATTCGTCGATCGTGCAGACGCGGCGCTATGAGTTGAACGCTCGAGGGAAGCGCGAGGCGATCAAATTCGCCACCATCGATTCAACAATCGCGCTGATGTTCGCGCTCTTCATCAATGCCGCGATCCTGATCGTGTCGGCGGCGACGTTCTACACGCGCGGGCGGAACGACGTGGCGGAGATTCAGGACGCCTATCAACTCCTCTCGCCGATGCTAGGCGTGACCGGCGCGAGTACCTTGTTCGCGCTCGCGTTGCTAGCCTCGGGCCAGAATTCGACGCTCACGGGGACCCTTGCGGGCCAGATTGTAATGGAGGGCTTTCTGAACATCCGCATTCGTCCGTGGCTGCGGCGGTTGATCACACGCGGCATCGCAATCGTGCCCGCTATTATCGTCACGAGCATCTCGGGCGAACACGGCACGACGAATCTGCTCGTATTAAGCCAGGTCATCCTCAGCTTGCAGCTAAGCTTCGCTGTCTTCCCTTTGGTGATGTTCACGAGCGATCGGCTGAAAATGGGCGAGTTCGTTAATGGTTACGGCGTCAAAGTGATAGCCTGGGCGATTGCGATCACGATTGGCGGATTGAATGTCTGGCTTCTCGCGCAAACAGTGCGCAGCTGGATCTCAGGCTAACGAGTAATCGATGTACAACACCATTCTTGTCCCAGTCGAGAACCGGAAGACCGACCAGACGATCCTGGCGCATATTCGCCCGCTGGCGCGGCTGGCGAATTCGAAGTTGATCCTTGTCCACGTGGCGGATGGGTGGGCGGCACGAAATTTCAATCACTTAAAGCTGCAGGAAAGTGAGGAGATCAAAGAAGATCGCGAGTATCTAGCGAGCATCGAAGAGGAGCTGCAGGCCGAAGGATTCGAGGTGAGTTCCACCCTAGAGATGGGCGATCCTGCGACCGAGATCATCAAGCTGGCGAAAAGCGCAGCCGTCGACCTGATCGCAATGACGACACACGGACATCGCTTCATCAGCGACATCCTGCACGGCAGTACCGCCGACAAGGTTCGGCATAGCGTCGAGATGCCGGTGTTGCTGTTAAAGGTGAAGGACTAGGCGCCGAAATCGCGTGCGGAGCCGCCGGCCGCGCATTTAGCTGAGGGAATTGAAAGCGCTGCTTCTGACAAACGAATACCCGCCGCACGTCTATGGCGGAGCCGGCGTGCACGTGGATTATCTCTCGCGCGAGCTCGCGAAGATGATGCGGGTCGATGTGCGGTGCTTTGGGGACCAACTGCTCGAGGAGGGTAATTTGAACGTGCGCGGGTTCCAGTCGGAGGCGTCGACGTTTACGTGTCCCAAACCGCTGCGCGCGGTCTTCGATGCGGTCGCGCGTTCGACGAAGTTTAACAGCAGCGGCATCGAGGCGGATCTAGTGCATTGCCATACGTGGTACACGCACTTCGGAGGAATTCTCGCGAAGCTGAACTATGGGATTCCGCTGGTGATCACCGTGCATTCGCTGGAGCCGTTGCGACCTTGGAAGCGGGAGCAACTTGGCGGCGGCTATGATTTCACAGTTTGGGTGGAGAAGACGGCGCTCGAAATGGCCGACGCTGTCATTGCCGTGTCGAGAGATACAAAGGCTGACCTTGAGCGCCTATTCAACATCCGGTCGGAACGTTTGCACGTGGTGCATAACGGGATCGATCTCGAAGAATACCAGCCTACAAGTTCGCGCGCAGCGTTAGACAGGTTCGGAATCGATCCACGCCAGCCTTATGTGTTATTCGTTGGCCGTATCACCCGGCAAAAGGGGATCGTGCACCTCGTCCGCGCGATCGCGCACCTGGATGCCGGATTTCAGGTGGTGCTTTGCGCAGGCGCTCCGGACACACCGGAGATCGCTGCGGAAATGGAAGAATCCGTTGCCCGTGCGCAGGAGCTTCGGCGTGGTGTGATTTGGATCCGCGAGATGGTCGATAAAACAGCTGTACGCGAGCTGTACTCGCACGCGACGGTCTTCTGTTGCCCGTCGATCTATGAGCCGTTTGGCATCATTAACCTCGAGGCGATGGCTTGCGAGACCGCGGTTGTTGCGAGTGCGGTCGGGGGGATCAAAGAAGTGGTCGTCGACGGCGAGACTGGCATACTCGTGCCGGTCGAGCAGATGACGGAAAGTCCCTTCGAACCGACCCACCCAGAGCAGTTCGCACGTGATCTCGCAGCGGCGATCAACCGGCTGATGCGCGACCCGGAGCTGGCGGCAGAATATGGTCGTGCAGGGCGCAGGCGCGCCGAGCAGAAGTTCAGCTGGAGCGCAATCGCGGCTGAGACTAGGACGATCTATGACTCGTTAGTTACTCCAGCGGCGCGGTAATCGTTGCTCACTCTCGCCGTCACCACGGGTGACAACCGAGGCGCAGCGTGGCACTGTGCGATCGGTTTTTATGTTCGTCGATAGGATCAGAGTTTTAGCGCAGGCCGGGAACGGCGGACGTGGTTGTGTCAGTTTCCGGCGCGAAAAGTTCGTGCCGCGGGGCGGCCCGGATGGAGGCGATGGCGGTCGCGGCGGCGACATCATTTTGCGCGCTGACGTTCACACCGACAATCTCGCGAACCTTTTCTACGAGCCGATCATCAAGGCCAAGTCGGGCGAACACGGGATCGGCAAGCAAATGCACGGGCGCGGCGCACAGGCGAAGGTCGTAAACGTGCCGATCGGGACTGTCGTCTATCGCGCTCAGCCGCCGACGAAGCGCACAGACGATGAGTTTGGCCATGAAGCCAAACCTGCGCCTCCAGCGGAGACGCCGGTCCCGATCTGGCGCCGCGATGACAAAGGTGAAGCCTCGTTATGGATCGACGAAAGCCGCGCCGATCAGCCAGCGAAGCCGACGATTGCAGGCGCGGAGGAGATCGTCGTGGATTTGGCGCATGACGGTCAGGAATTCGTGCTCTGCCGAGGCGGTCGCGGCGGGAAGGGGAACGTCCACTTCAAGAGCTCGCGGAACCGTGCGCCAACCCAGTACACCGACGGCGAAGAGGGGGAACACGGTTACTTCCTGCTCGAGCTGCGCACGATTGCAGACGCCGCTCTCGTCGGTTACCCGAACGCGGGAAAGTCGACCTTGCTCGGAAAGTTGTCCGCCGCGCATCCAAAAGTCGCGCCGTATCCATTTACGACTTTGCGGCCAAGCGTCGGGGTGCTTGAGCTCGGCGACTATCGCCGCGCGACCGTCGCCGACATCCCTGGTCTGATCGAAGGCGCGCATCGGAACGTGGGTCTTGGCCACGATTTCCTCCGACACATCACGCGCTGCCGTTTTCTACTGTTCGTCGTCGACATCGCCGGCAGTGAGGGTCGACACCCGATTGAGGATTTGCAGAGCTTGCGCCGGGAAATCGATCTCTACGACAGACGGCTTTCGCAGCGTCCGTGGTGCATCATCGCGAACAAGATGGATCTGCCCGCCAGCGCGGAGAATCTCGAGTTGGTGCGTGCGCGTTTTTCGTCTGTAACGGTGGTGCCGGTTTCGGCCGAGCGGAATGAAGGAGTGGCGGAGCTAAAAGAGCAGCTTGCCAAGTGGATACAGTCTTCTGTAGAAACAAATGACGTGAACGCCGTGGAATCGACATCTCAGCTCGCCGCGACCGAATAGAAGTTGGACAACGCGGGCGAGGTCACCAACAGTCGACACTTTCATGGGCCAGGCAGTCGTAGCTAGTTATTGCACCACGTTTCTGAAGCCGGAGATGTTGCACATCTATCGGCAGGTCACTTCCTTGCAGAGTTACGAGACCTTCGTCATGACGAGGGCGTTGCAAAACACGGATCTGTTTCCGTTTCGCGACATTGAACTGATCCCGGAGGCGCATTTTAACCCCATCCGACATGGCTGGCTAAAGTTTGTAGAACGCCGGCCGCCGATCGTGTATCGCGGCGAATACCAGATGCTCGCTTCGCTCCTCGAGCGGCGGGGGGCCGATCTGATGCACATTTATTTCGGGCATACCGGCGTGCATCTGCTGCCGTTTATTGAGCGCTGGAAAAAACCCTGCGTTGTTTCGTTTCACGGCGCCGATGTCGCGTTAAAGCAGGACATCCGCGATTACGCTGGGAAGCTGAAGAATCTCTTCGCAGCCGTCCCGCTGGTTCTCGCGCGGTCAAATTCGCTCGCCGACAGGCTTGCCTCGCTCGGATGTCCGCGGGAGAAACTGCGGATCTGTCGCACCGGTGTTCCGCTCAAAGACTTTCCGTATGTGCAGCGCGACGCGCCCGTCGACGGCAAGTGGCGCTTGCTGCAGGCGTGCCGGCTGATTCCGAAGAAAGGCGTGGCGACGACGCTTTGTGCGTTCGCCATTTTTCAAAAGAAATATCCGAACGCAGAGCTGAACATCGCCGGGAAAGGTCCGCTCCAGGCGCACCTCGAAGAGCTTGCGGAAGAGCTCGGCATTGCGTCGAAGGTGCATTTCCACGGCTTCCTCTCGCAGCAGGAGCTGATGAGTCTCTACGCTCTGTCCCACATCTTCCTGCACCCGAGTGAGACGCCGCCGGACCAGAATCAGGAAGGCATTCCTAACTCCGTCCTTGAAGCGATGTCGACTGGTCTTCCCGTGGCGGCGACACGTCACGGCGGAATCCCCGAAGCGGTCGAGCACGGACGAGGCGGGCTGCTGGTCGACGAGCGCGACTTCGAAGCGCTCGCGATGCAGTTGAAGGAAATCGCGCGCTCGCCGCACACTTTTCGCGAAATGGGGCTACTCGGCAGCGAATACGTCGCGAAGAATTTTGAGCAGTGTGGCCAGATTCGGCAGCTCGAGGCGTGCTACGATGAAACGGTCGCACTTTCCGCCGCTCCCGAAGCTGCTCGGCAGCCAGCGCGTGTGCCCGCGTCGGAGCGCCTCGTCGAGCAAGTCTCCGCGAAGTGACGCCTCCGCGGCGTCTCGTTAGGCTGCGAGCAGAAATTTTGGGGAAAGTCCCTTGTCAGGCTTGGAAAACCCGCTTTGGTAACGCCGCCAGCGCCCATGTTGAGTGCGTGTCCTCTGCGACGATCGCCTCTCTGTTAAGAAACATCGGGCGGCGGCGCTCCAGACTACTCTATGGCATTTCGTTTTCACATCCGACTCCTTCTCGCGCTGCTCTTTGCGGCGTTCGTCTGCGTCGCCGGTGTGAATAGTGCGCTGGCGCAAGAGCACGGCGCGCATTCCATCAGCACGACCGCACCCACTCACGGCGATGCACATGGCGGCGACGAGCATCACACCTTGTCGCTCAAGGCCGTGGAGCTCTTCCACATTGGTAAGTTCACGATCACGAACTCGATGTTGGTGACTTGGACTGTCGCATTGCTGATCATCGGTTTCGCGCAATACGCCACGCGTAACATTAAGCCAATTCCCACGGGCGCGCAGAACTTCTGGGAGTGGCTGGTCGAGGGGCTTTACAATTTTCTGGGCGGTGTCATCGGCTCCGATCTGGTGAAGCGCACGTTTTGGTTTTTCGCGACGACGTTCATCTTTATCCTGACGTTGAACTGGTTCGGCCTTATCCCGGGCGTTGGCACCATCGGCTGGGGGCATACGAGCGCCGCTACCGGTAATTTCATTATTGATCGCGCGCTGCTCCGCGGAGCCAACGCTGATCTGAACCTCACGTTCGCGATGGCTTCCGTGTTCTTTGTCCTCTGGATCGTCTGGGCGGTGCAGATGAATGGTCCCGGCGGCGTGCTGATGCACATTTTCGGACCGAAAGGCAAGTCGACCGGCTTCCTTCGAGTGCTGCTGCTCGTGATCTTCTTCCTCGTTGGAATTCTGGAAGTCGTCTCGATTTTGTTCCGTCCGATCTCACTCAGCTTCCGGTTGTATGGCAACGTCTACGCCGGCGAAGTGATGCTTGAATCAATGGCCGCCGTCGCACCGAAATTCCTGACCTGGCTGGTCCCGATTCCGTTCTACTTTCTCGAGCTCCTCGTTGGTCTTGTGCAGGCGCTCGTTTTCATGCTCCTGACCGGCGTCTTCACTCTACTGATCGCGCCCCACGATCCTGCTCACGAGCATCACTAAACCCTTTCGGCAGTCGGACCGTGGATCCCGCGGAGGCTGTTGACGCAACAAACCAAACACCACACATATGATACTACCACTACTGGCAGAATTAACGGGCAGCCTCCACGTCGGTATGGCCGCACTGGGCGCATCACTCGGCGTAGGCATGATCGGAATGTCGGCAGCCTCGGCTGTTGGTCGCAAC
>JALYXP010000040.1 GCA_030947045.1 Verrucomicrobiota bacterium
GATGCGCCGCGGGCGAAGGGCATCTCGGCGTCTGCCAAAGAGGATACGAAGATTGGGTCGCGATCGCACTCCTTGCGACCCTTGAGGGCTACGCACGCGCATCGGGCGCGTCGCTCATCGTCCTCAAGGATTTCGGCGTTGCGTATCGCGAGCTGCTGGAGCGGTTTACCGCGAATGGATACGCGCGGATTCCAAGCATGCCGATGACGACGCTTTCGCTGCACTACGCAGAGTTCGCTGAGTACCTCGCGAGTCTGAGCAAGGCCACGCGGAAGGATCTTCGCCGTAAGTTTCGAAAGATCGAAAAGGTGGCCCCGATCGAGCTCGAGGTGCGGAGCGACGTGTCTGCGGATGTCGACGAGCTCTACCCGCTTTACCTGCAGGTCCATGAACGTTCGCCGCTAAAGTTTGAGCGCCTAACGAAAGCTTACTTCCGCGCACTTGGCGCACGGATGAGCGATCGCGTGCGCTTCTTCATTTGGCGGCAAGACGGGCGCATCATCGCGTTCAGCCTCACGCTGGTGCATGATGGAGTGATCTACGACGACTACCTCGGACTCGATTACCGCGTCGCACTTGATTTGCATCTCTACTTCCTCACCTTCCGCGACATCGTTACCTGGGCGATCGCGAATGGTGTGACGCGTTACTGCAGCAGCCCGCTCAACTACGAGCCGAAGCTGCACCTCGGCTGCGATTTAATGCCGCTCGATCTTTACGTGCGCCATACTTCACTGTTCTTGAACCCGATCATGCAGCGCGCGCTCAGCCTCGCAGGTCCGACACGACATGATCGCGTCCTGCCGCGGTTTCCGAACGCAAACGAGCTGTGAGCGCGAACAACAAACAACCTACCGGGCTTGCGAATCCGTGGCTGCAGGTAGCCGTCAGCACTGTCTCGGTCGCGATCTCCGAGTTATTTCTGAAACGCGGTGCAAACGCCACCGTTCAAGTCTCGCAGGTATGGGCCTGGACTGGCCTAACGACACTCTCCTCTCCGCTAGTCTGGCTCGGCATGATTTTCACGATTGTCAGCTTCGTCACCTGGCTTTATGCGATCAAACATCTGCCGCTTTCCGTCGCCTTCCCAGCGTCACAAGCAGTGCACGTGCTCATTCCGTTGAGCAGCTGGCTCGTGCTCGGTGAGCGGATCAACACGCTGCGCTGGTGCGGGATCGCACTGGTGCTCGGCGGCCTGGCGTTGGTTGTGCGCCCCGTCGCCGAACTCGAGGAAAAATTATGAACCTGCTCGTGTTTGCGTTGATCTTGATTTCACTGGCGGCGTTTGTCGCCGGACAGTTGCTTCTGAAACACGCCATGGAGGTGACAGAGAAGCAGGGCTTTCGAAACCGCCGATTCGCTCTCCTGATCGGGCTCGGAACAGCCGTCATGGCGATCTCGTACTTCCTGAATCTCGGCCTGCTGCAGCGCCTCGACCTCAGCTATCTCTACCCGTTCCAAGGGCTAAGCGTCATCTTCATCGCAGCCGCTGCCGCCGTTCTGTTGCGCGAGAAATTGACGCCCCCGCTTATCATCGGGTCGCTGCTAATCACCGCCGGCGTTGTGCTCGTCTCGATGAGTTAAGTGCGAATTCCCAAGGTCATTCTGAGCGGAGCGAGTAAGCGAGCGCAGTCGAAGAACCCCGTGGCATGTCCGAGTGATGTCGCTCGTTATGCAACGGGGTTCTTCGACTCCTTTCCAGTCGCTCCGCTCCTTCCACTCCGCTCAGAATGACAGAGTTGCGTAGCCCATACTAAAATGGCTGCGCTAACAACGGCCAAAGCCGCTCGAATGCGCGCAGGTTGATTCGCTCAGCTTCCTGTCGATCAGGCGCAGGTAGCTTCGGGTGGTCCATCTCCGATAGAAATCGCTGCTTCCTGCGCGCGTACGACGGAATGGAATACGCGCCGCACATGTCACCGCCTACGATGCGTGCTTCGCTCCGCAACACCTCAAGCGCCCACGCGACATCCTCGAGCGCGAACTTCCCGTTTTCCCAATTCGTCACCGCGTCACCTGATCGCAAACAGTCGAGATCGATCGTGACGTAAACATTCGTGCCGCGTAACCCGGTGGCAAAACGCGTGAACTGGTCGCGCCAGGTCGCCGCGAAGATGACACCGCGGCGCTTCTGTCGCGACGGTTTCTGCCCATCAGCCCACGCATGCACGTCCAGCTTGCCGGCACGTTCAGCGGCGCGATTCCCAAAGGCCTGCGTCGGCCACCAGCATTCGAAGTTACCGCATCCCCAGACGCAGACTTTCGCGACGTGCGGCTGTTCGAGCGCGCGGTTCACCCAACTGCCGCAGCACCAGTACGGCGGACGCACATCCCAATCCGGATGGTTGTCGAAGGAGACCACCACGAGCGGTCCGGCAGCGCGCCTGATCCAAAGCGCGGTCAGATGGTGAAAGTCGCCCGAGCCGTAAAGAATGAAGGGCGTGAGCTGCTCTCCTTGCTCAGCATAGAACCGCTCAACGACATTGCGCGGCGCCGAGAAACGCAATTGCGGTCCCCATTTCGTTGCGTCAACCGTGCGCATCTCCGGCACTAACGACCGCCACGCATCATCAAGATTCAGGTGCAGCGAGTCGGCCAAAGCACGGTATCGTCGCCACGTTTCGCACGGCGGACAAGGCGCGGATACGCGCATTTGCATTGCCTCAATCGAAGTATTGCCATCAACACCTCGAAGACAAAGACTCACCAAAGCCCGCAGGCTGAAGACAACCGCGACTTCATCTGCAAAGTGCAGGACGCCTTTCGGGTCTTCGCACGGAAGGCATCTGAGGTTTTAGGCACCGCATGGTCCTTCGTTATCGCGATCGCGATCATCGTGGTGTGGGGGCTATCCGGCCACATTTTCCATTATTCGGACACCTGGCAGCTCATCATTAACACCGGCACGACGATCGTGACCTTCCTGATGGTGTTCCTGATTCAGAACACGCAGAACCGCGATTCGAAAGCCGTGAATCTGAAGCTCGATGAGCTGATTCGCGCAGTCGGCGGCGCTCGCAATCACATGATCGATCTTGATCGACTTTCCGATAATGAGCTGAAGGAGCTGCAGGCGGAATTCGAACGCATCGGCAAAAGGGCCGACGCGTCAAAAGCGCAGGCCAAAGAGGTCAACGCCGAAATCGCGTCACGCTGACGCTCCGTCAGTTTGAAGCGGCCGCGCCTCTCCGTTTTTGATCAAGACTTTGCCACTGGGGCAGAGCCAGAGAATCTCACATTGGCGACAGTCCGGGCGTCGTGCGAAACAGCGCCGACGTCCGTGCCAGATCAGCCAGTGACTCCAGATCGTCCAATGCTTCCGCGGCACAAGCTTCATCAGGTCGGCCTCGATCTTCTCCGCATCCGTTTGCCTCGTTAGGCGAAGCCGTTGTGA
>JALYXP010000052.1 GCA_030947045.1 Verrucomicrobiota bacterium
AAGGCAGCACGCCGTCACCGGGTTCATCGAATCCCAACCCGACACAAAACGGCGCAACGCCGGCACGTGCACCCACCAGCCAGTGAGAACTACGGCAGCGATACCAGCCGTGAGGATACTCGCGACGAGCGAAGCGCGCCGCGCTAAGCGAAGCGTATTTTGCTGACCTAACATCGCTGGTTCGATCCTGCGTAGCGCGTTAGCACACGCAGCGGAACCGTACTTACGCCAAGGAACCGGTCAATCTTCGCGTCGCGTCGCGAACTTCGTCGCTAGCTTTTCTTGCGCTCGAACTCGGTCAGGTAGCCGACGAACGCGCGCCGATGTTCCTGTTCATCGCCTAGCAACGTCACCGCGAGATCCTGCGTCACCGGGTCCACCTGGTCGCAGAGTCCGATGATGCGCTCGTAACCGGCGATCGCGGCGTCTTCCGCAGCGATCACGCCTTTGATCACAGTAATCAGATCAGTCGATTCTTCCGGTGGCTGCATGTAGCTCTGTTCGCGCAGGAGCTCGAGGGAGCCGGGCACGCGCCCGCCAAGCACTTTGATGCGCTTCGCCAGCATCGTCGCATGGCCGAGTTCCTCCGGAATATCAGCGGCGAGGGCCTTCTTAATCTCCTCGGCGCGAACGCCATCAAGGTCGACGGAGTTAGCCAGATAATTCTGCACCGTCTCGAGCTCGCCGGCATAGGCGCGCTTCAATTCACTGACGATGTTTTCACGTTTGTCGTTGTCCATGGCAGTAGCTGTTCGCTTCGGACCGCCGCGGTGGATTCGCGCTGATGCAAATTTCGCCTCGCCTCTGAAGATTCGCGGCTGTCCACTGCAACGATGATTCGGCTGTCGATCGCGTTCTCTTTCACGCTGCTTATCACCGCGGTCGCCGAGCCGCCGCCGTCCCAAACCGAGCAGGACGAATACACCCAATACGAGCTGCTCGCGCCTGAGACGGCTGCGTTCAAGATCACGTATGAAGTGACAGCTACGACTCCCGGTGCGACGGCGTTTTTTAATCCGATCCGCAAGGGGAGTGTGGCTAGCGATGAAGCTGTTTTCGATCTGATGACGGGCGAGCCGCTGAAGTTCGAGCAGGTGAGCGGGGCGCGAGCGAAAGAGACAGGCCTCCCTGATGCAGACGCGGAGAGTGACTACATCCGCGTGCAGCTCGCGCGTCCGGTTCCGCGCGATGGCGGGCAGGCGCGCATTCGGATCATGAAGACGTATAAGGATCCGAAAAGCTATCGGAGCGACGGCGAGGCGATCGTGTTCGATCGGCCGCTCGGCATCAGGCGCAATGCCGTCGTTCTACCCGCAGGTTATCGGCTCACCGAGTGCAATGTCCCGTCGCAAGTCCTTAGCGAAGCCGACGGTCGGACGCGCATCAGCTTCATACATCAGGCGCCGGGGCCGGCGGCGTTAATCTTGAAAGCAACGCCCGGCGCTCAGAGGGACGAGGCCGGGAAACCGAGGCCGTTAACCGACACGCGGAGCTGGGAAGCTCCATCGGCGCAAGGTCCGACCGAGCGAGAGCGGCTTAGCGAACGCGCGCATCAGAACCGCGACATCGTCTACTTTTTGCAAGCGCCGGAGACGCATGCCTTCAGGCTTTCGCACGACTACACGGAATCGCGCGAGGGCACGGATAAGTACCTGAACGTCGTCCGCAACGGCAGCAAGGTCGCTAATCCCTCCGGCAAGATTCTCGACACCGGCGAAGCTTTGAAGGTCGAGGTGCTAACCGGTGCGAAGTTGAAAGACGCAGGTGTGAATCCGGACGGCGAAAAGATCGAACCAGAGCAACAGGTCGTCGTCTTCCGTTTCGCGCCGATCAAAAAAGGGCAATCGATCAGGCTGCGGATGTCGGAGACCTACACTGCGCCGGAGTGTTATCGGCTCGAGGGCAACGAGCTCGTCTTCGATCGGAGCTTTGGGCGGCCGCGGAACTCCGTTGTCCTGCCCCGCGGCTGGTATCTGACGGCGCTTTCGATTCCAGCAGTCGTTACGCAAACGCCGGGCGGTCTCACGCGGGTCGACCTTGTGAACGGCCGGCCGGACGCAACCGCTGTGCTTTTGAAGGCAAAGAAGATGCCGGCACGCGAGTAAGGTGACGAACCGGCGCTACAGCCACTCTTTCAACTTCGGCCAGAGTTCGAGCAGCGGAACTTTGAGGCCACGACAAAGATAGATGTGCTGTCGCTGTTCCCATGGCATCGCCCATGGACTGCTTTCGACGAGGCCCAGGTCTTCGACCGTTGTGAATTGTTTGGATTCTTCGCCGGTGGTGGAGTCGAGGATCAACATGACTTCGCCGGTGTAGGCCCGCGGTCCCCAAAGGTAGTAATTCTGATGCCCGGAGATCGCATGCGGCAATCCGTAGCGGGCTCCGAATAAGTCGACCGCGCCCGCTTGCCCGTAGTTTTGGCAGTAAATCCCGACGCGCGCCTGCTCTTCGGGCGAGAGCTTTGCGTAAGCGCGGGCGATCGATCGCACCATTTCCTCCCAGCCGAATTGATCCGCGAAAAGCTGCGGCAGCGCAGAGGTGTGTGACGTCTCGGTGCGCGGCGGCTCGAAGTGAATCGCGCGCATGTAAGCGAGCAGCTTCTCCGGCGGCAGAAGCGGAAGAATGGTCGGAGCGAGCAACGCCGCGAGTCCAATCATCGCCGCGGCGAGCGCGGGCTTGATCCAACGCATCCGGATGCTGACGAAGCGCTCGATGGCGACTGCTCCAGCTGCGAAGAGCATCGGATAGATAGGCGCGAGGTAGTAATGCTTCCCTTTCATCACGATGAACTCGGCCAGCGTGATGAGATAGGCGATGGCGAGCAGTCGATAGCGGCGGCCATCGCGAGCGCAGAGCAGCCAAATCAAACCGCCGAGCCAGAGCGGGAGCGTCGCCGGATTCATGATCAGGATTTGTTGGGCGATGAACTGCGCTGGCCCAAGCACCACATTTTTGTCGCTCCGCGCGACGTTTCGCAGGAGCTCGAGCGTGGCGAAGTCGTGACGGATCTGCCAAACGATGTTCGGCATGGCGATCGTCAGCGCAATTAACCCACCGAGCCAAATCCATGGCTTAGCCAAGTGCCGACGTTCTGGTGTTAAGATCAGCGCGACGACGATGCCGATGCCAAAAAACGCGAAGGAATGCTTGTTCTCGACGGCCAGCCCCGCGACTGCGCCGAAGCAAAGCCATAGGCGCGGCGAGCCGCCGTTGCTGATGCGGACGAGCAGATAGGCGCACCCCATCCAGAAGAGCGGCTCGAAAACATTCATCGAGTAGAAGTTGCCGAGCGCGAGGTAAACCAGCGCGCACATGGCACCGGTGCAGGAAAGGGCGACCGCCCAAGCCCGGCCACCGAGCTCGCGCGCGATCAGGCCGGTGAGGGCGACAGTAAGCGCGTGGGCAACGGCTGGGAACAACCGCAGAGCGACGAGGGAGTCGCCGAAGATTGCGGTTTGCAGCCGGAGGATCCACGCGCAGAGCGGCGCCATGTCGACATAGCCCGAAGCGAGGTGACGGCTACAAGCGATGAAATAGAGCTCGTCACGGAAATATCCATAACGGCTATT
>JALYXP010000078.1 GCA_030947045.1 Verrucomicrobiota bacterium
CGAGAGGGCGCAGCGGATTGTTCAGCCAAAGATCGACTCCCTGGACGAGGCGGCGCGCGATGTAAGTGTCGTAATCCTCGACGAAGACGATGCGGTTCTCGAGACCAGCTTCGCGGCTGAATTTGTAAACCTGCTGGATAAGCGCCTTGCCCCCTTCGTCACGCGGATGCGATTTTCCGGCGAAGATAAATTGCACCGGCCGCGTCTCATCGTGCAGCAGACGGGCGAGGCGTTCGCGATCGGAGAAAAGCAAAGCCCCACGCTTGTAGGTCGCGAAACGCCGCGCGAATCCGATCGTCAGCACCTCCGGATCGAGCACGTGATTAATGTTGCGAATCGCTTCGGGTGATTCGCCCACGCGCTCCGCCCGTTTGCGCATCCGATCGCGCACGAATTCGACTAGCCGCAGCTTCAATTTCTGATGCGTCTCCCAGAGCTGCGCGTCGGGGATGTCGATCACCCCGCGCCAGAATTCCGTGTCGGCGAGGCGCTCTTCCCAATCGCCGAGATGCTTCCGGTAAAGGGCCGAAAATTCCGGCGCCATCCATGTCTTCGTGTGGATGCCATTGGTGATGCTTGTAATCGGCACTTCCTGCTCGGGAACGCCGGCCCACACATCTTTCCAAAGCGAGCGACTGACATCGCCGTGCAGCTTGCTCACGCCGTTTGCATGTCGACTCGCACGCAGGGCGAGAATCGTCATGCTGAATGGATCCTCGGCATTCACCCGCGTCTGCCCGAACGAAAAAAGCTCGTCGAACGGAATCGACAACTCGGTCGCGAAATCGCCGAGATATTTACGCATCATCTCGCGCGGAAAGGCGTCGTTGCCTGCCGGCACCGGTGTGTGGGTCGTAAACACATTCGAGGCCGCGACGACCTGCAGCGCCGAGTAGAAGTCGAGGTTGTTCTCGGCCATCAGCAGGCGGATTCGCTCAAGCGCGAGAAAGGCCGAGTGGCCCTCGTTCATGTGAAACACGCCGGGCGAAATCCCGAGCGCGTTTAACGCTCGCACCCCGCCGATGCCGAGCACCATCTCCTGCCGCATCCGCATCTCCAGATCACCGCCGTAAAGCTCGGCAGTGATCAATCGATCCTCCGGCGTGTTCTCGGCGACATCGGTATCGAGCAGGTAAAGATTGACGCGGCCGATGTGCAGTTCCCAAATTTTCGCCAGCACTTCACGATCGAGAATCCGCACGGAGACGAGCAGACGCGCATCATTCCGGCGCACCTCGCGGATCGGCAGGTGATGAAAATTCTGGTTCAGCCGCACCGCTTCCTGAATGCCATCCTTGTCGATCTGCTGCTTGAAGTAGCCGTGGCGATAAAGCAATCCGATCGCGACGAAATTAAGATCGAGATCACTCGCTGATTTGCAGTGATCGCCGGAGAGAATCCCGAGACCGCCAGAGTAATTCGGAAACGATTCGTGGAAGCCAAATTCAGCGGAGAAATACGCGACTGGCTTCTTCAACGCATTGCCCTTGCCGGTCTTTCCGTAGGTATCCTGCCGCGCGAGATACGCACGGAACGCATCGTGAACTTCCCCCAGCTCGCGAATGAAATCATCGTCCTCCGCCACCTCCACGAGGCGCGCCTGACGCGAAAGCTGGAGCATGCGGACCGGGTTGTGGTTCGTCCGCTCCCACAGCTCGGGATCAAGATGCCGGAAAAGCCGGCGCGCGGATGGCTCCCACGTCCACCAAAGGTTGAAGACCATTTCCCGCAGCGGCTCGAGTGCCGGTGGCAGGGTGGGGATGACGTTGTAAGTGTGATACGTCGGCATAACGGGGGCGCTATTTAGAAACGAAGCGCCGAGTCTGACAGCAAAATTCTGAGCAGCAAGCGTTCCGCCTTACGCGATCCGCTCATCGACGGCCGCTGATTTGACACGCGGAGCGACCAGCAACCCTACGATCACGCCCAGGGTGAAGCCGCCGAGGTGCGCCGCCATGCTGACCTGCGGCGTCAGGAAATCGAACGCGCTCTGGATCACGATGATGAGGAGGATGCTGCGCAGCGCAGCGCGATTGTGTGCGAGATGCCTTTCGCGCAGAAGGACGCCCGCCCAGGCGCCGACGATTCCCATCACGGCACCCGACGCCCCGACGAGCTGGTCCGCGCGGTTGTGCCCGAATTTCCACATCGCCGCTACCTCCGCGCAGGAGAAGACTCCGCAGATGAGATAGCTAAACGCAAAACGTGCGCCTCCGATGATCGCCTCGAGCGTCGGCCCGAAGAACGAGAGCGCGAGCAGATTCACGCCGAGATGCAGCGCACCGAAGTGGAGGAACGTCGCGGTGAGAAGCCGCCAGTATTCGCCGCGCGCGAGGACGGCATACGGCTCCAGTGCACCGAGCCGATGCAAAGCGTTGAAATTCGTCGCGCCACCAAGCGCGATCTCCGCGCTGAACATTGCCACGTTGAGTGCGATCATCGTCGCGACGACCGGCGTCATGCGCGAGCGCGGCCGGCCGAAGATCAGCGCGCGGCTACCCGCCGAGCTGAACCGCCGCCCTTGCGCGTGCGCTGCCTCGATCGCGGCGATGACGCGCTCGTGCTCGAAAAGATTGCGCCGCGAGTGCACGAAACGCAGCACGCGGAGGATGCGGCGCGCGCGGATGAAATTCCCGCGCTGCGCAGCTTCGGTTGCTTTGCGTATTCCGACCGCGGGCAGATAGAGCAGGCAAAACCAGGCGCCGCCCGCAATGAACCCCGCGCGATCGCGCGACAGCAAAGTCGCGACCGCCGTGACGATTAGCACGACAATCGCGCCGCGGCGCCACGTCTGGTCGGCATCTCCGCGCCACGTCCGGGCGAGCAGAATCGCCGGTGAAATCCACGCGATGAAGAGCAGGATGTGATTCAGGTCGAGCAAGACGTTGACGCTACCGTCAGCCGCGACGTTGTCACGGGGGGCAACCGTCGCCTTAAAAACGCGTGACAACGCCGGGGCGCCGTCGATGTTTTCGATGTGGAACAGCTCAACCTTCTCGGGGTTGCACTCGGCCTTGCGGCACTCGCAGGCATCAATCTTTACCTGACGGTCTTCGTCACCGGGCTGGCCGTGAATCAGCATTGGATCACGCTCGCGCCGCAATACCAATCGCTCGAAGTGCTCGGACATCCGGCGATCATCACGGTCGCCGGCATTCTCTATTTTCTGGAGTTTTTCGCCGACAAGATCCCGTGGATCGATTCCGCGTGGGATACAGTGCACACGGTTATTCGGCCGATCGGCGGCGCGCTTCTCGCGATCCAGGTGCTCGGGCACTCGACGCCCACGTTCAGCATCATCGTGCTGTTGCTCGCTGGGACGACATCGCTCGTTACACATACCGCGAAAGCGTCGTCGCGGCTGGTGGCGAACACCTCGCCGGAGCCATTCTCGAATATCGGACTGAGCCTCGCGGAGGATGCGGCTGTTTTCGGCGGGCTGGCGTTGATTCACTACAATCCCGTCATGGCGCTCGGCGTTTTTGCGGTTGCGCTGGCGGTGTTCCTCTACTTCATGCCGAAGGTTCTTCGCGCGATGAAAGCGAAGATCTGGCTCGTGTTGAAAAAGCTGAACGGACCCGCTGATTCGAGCATCGAGACCACATTGCCGCTTACGTTGTCGGCGAAGTTCGCAAATGAATTTAACCGGCAAAACGTGCTGGCGGAGACGATCGCTTGGGCGGTGCCGTGCATCAGCGGCAAAGGCCGGCGCATCCCGGCAAACCTTTTCGGCTCGCTCGTCGCGACCAACGAAGAACCGCAGAAGCTTGTCTTCGTGGGGCGCAAAAGCGGCCGCGGCTTTTCGCAGACGATCGACCTGGAGGGATCGATGGTTTCGCGTGAGCCGAAGTTCCTGTCGGACAATTTGGTGATCTTCCCGTCCACCGGAAAGGGCGCGAAGTATTTGTTTATGTTCGCGCGCTCCAGCGGGCCAGTCGTGGAGGAAATCGCTGATTATCTGCGTGGCCGCCTTGTGACGCCGACGCCGGCGATTCTGGAGCGGGATCGCGAACCCGCCTTGTACGCCTGACAAATCTAGAAGCGTCCGCTCTGTCATTCCGACCGGAGCGTAGCGAAGTGGAGGAACCCCGCCGCGTCACAAAGGACATTCGCGAGATCCCTCGACTTCGCTCGGGATGACGTGTCACTACTTCACACAGTCCGTCGACTCGCCTGATGTCATCATCTGAACGGTACGAGCAACTCCGCGCCCTCGGTCGCGTACGCGAACGGTCGGTTTTCCCAGCGACGCGAGAACCCTCAGAGCTGGAACTGCAAGCGCGTTGGTTTGCCGGTGACTTCGGCCGCGCCTTCCGTGGAACGGGCGGTAAGGAAATCGAGATCGTGCAATTCGGCACTTGGAATCGTGAAGCCGGACCCGATTTCACAGACGCTGTGATTCGCGTCGACGGCGATGAGATCATGCGTGGCAGCATCGAATTTGACCTGATCAACCGTAGCTGGGAAACGCACGGTCATTCCACGAATCCAGCGTTTGAGGCGACTGTGCTGCACGTCTTCGTGCATGCGAGCGATCAGGCTTTTTTCACTCGCACACTCGCTCATCGGAACGTGCCGCAGGTCTGCGTCGATC
>JALYXP010000081.1 GCA_030947045.1 Verrucomicrobiota bacterium
GGTCGTGGCCTGCAGCTCGCCGGCCGACAGTTTCGACAATCGCGACCACTCTGTCGCAAGCTCATCCGCCGGGTAGACCAGCAGCTTACCGGTCGAGGTTGAGTATAGCCCCGCCTCTACCGTGAACCCGGTGATCTCGCTCACCGCTTTCCAGTATGCGCTCAGCTGTGGGCGGTAATGGCCGAGTAATCCCTGCTCTTCGCCGGCCGCGATGCGGTTGGTTTTCCAATCGAGCACGAGGCATTTCCGGCTCGCTTCATCGACCAGCAAAAGATCAATGATGCCTTCGATCGCCGCCCCCGCATCGATGCTCCACGAGAACGGAAATTCGGCATGCGCGAAGCGCGCTTCGCCGGAGGTGTAGGCGGCGAAGATCGGATGCGAAAAGAGCTTGCGAAGCAGCTTCCACTCCGCCGCCGATCGCGCCGGAACGGGTGATTTCGGCTGACTCTCTTCGAACAGCTGCTCCGCGGCGGCGACACCATCGCGCCACGACATTGACTCCAGAAGCGAATGCCACCAGCGGCCATAGAGCGTCGCCGGGCTATCGGCGGTGGAGCGCGCCCGAATCAACGCGACCGCCGGCGCGTCATCATCAGCCGCACTTAGGACCTCGGCATCGTAGGCGCTGGGATTGAACTTATGGACGAATTCCGACGCGCGCTTGGTCGCCGCGTCCAAGGTTTTCTGGTCGAGACGACGGATTGCCGCGACCCTTCCGTCGTTCGCGACGGCTGAATGTCGCGCGGCGCCTGCCGTAATCTCGCAAAGTTGCGGTTCAGTTGCCAACGCCTCGAAGTGCGGACGGTTCAGCTCTTCGACGCCAAGCAACCGTTTTAACTGCGCGCCTTTCTGCAAGCTGCCGTCGGCTTTCGCGAAGATCTCCTGGTCGAGCGCGAGCACGAGGGTGTGACGCGCGCGCGTCGCCGCGACATAAAGCAATCGTTCCATTTCCTGCGCCTGTCGCTGCTCAAGCGCTGCTTTCACTTCGGGCGTCTGGTCTTCCTTGCCTAGTGCCACCAGCGACTCGCCGGTGCCCGGCTGCTTGAGCAGACATGGATAACGGGGCGATGGCGTCCGCAGATCGCGCGCGAGGAAAGGCACAATGACCACCTGCCATTCCGAGCCTTTCGATTTCTGCGACGTGATCAGCTGGATCGCATCGTCGGATGAGAGACGCACGTTTCGAGGGGTCTTAAAATCCGCGCGCAACGTCTCGGCGAAATCTGCCAGGATAACGCCGTTCGCTTCCGCCTCGGCCGCAGAGGTGAGCAGCGAATCGAGCTCCTCGGCAAGCCCGGTGAAATCGTCCCGCGGCAGCGACGCGAGGCGTTCACGCAGCTGCGTTTCTTCGATCAGAATCCGGATGGCATCGAAGAGCGCGCGGCCATCGATCTCCCGTCGGATTTCCGCCAGCTTCCGCAGGCGCGACGAGACTACGCCTACGGCCGCCAGTTCGTTATCGATGCGGAAGCGGCTGCCGTCGCCTTCGGAGAAGACTGCGAGGTCGTGATCGGAAACGCCGAACACCTCGCGCAAGACCCCAACGATTTCATAGCCGTTTAGCGGATCGACCATGATGGTGCACAGCGCGGTCAGCCACGCGTGCGCCGGACTGTCGCCTTTGAAGTCGCTTTCGGATTGAATCGCCGCCGGCAAGCCCGCTCTGCGCAAGGCCGCTGCCATCGTGCGCAACCAAAGTTTCCGCGGACAAAGAACAGCGACGTCACGCCACGAGCTCGCGCGCAGTTTCTTCAGCCCGTGTCTCTTGATCCAGCGCGCCAATTCATCGGCTTCGATGCGCGCCTTTTGATAATCCTTCAGCTTGTCGCCATCCGGCAACAGGTCTGCGCCTAACGAGACCTTCACTACCTGACCTGGCAGGACTTCCGGCCGCGGCTGCAGCTCCACAAACGCCACCTGGCCCAGCTGATTGTTCAGGATGCTGGCAAAGGTCGCGTTCAGGAAATCGACCTGCTTTTGATCGAGGCGGAAGGTGACTGAGAACTTCAGCTCTTCAGCCGCGCCATCGCCGATCAGCTGATTATGGACCGCGCGGTAGTGATTGAGATCCGCGCGGTCTCCGTAGATCGATTGCTGGAAATCGCCCACCATGCAAAAGCGTCCGGGGAGCGGCGGCGCCGCGTGCGTCGCCATCCAGCGACCCGTCGCTTCAGCTGGTCGCGTGATCTCGAGCAGGACGGAAAATTGCGCGGGGTCTGTGTCCTGCGCCTCGTCGAGAATCACACAGTGATTTTCTGCCCGAATGCGTTCAGCGGCGGCCGGATGTTGAAGGAGCTCGTCGGCGAGCGCGATCTGGTCGGCGTAATTCACCACGCCGCGTTCGAGACGAAAATCTCGATAATCCCGCTGCACTTCCGCGGCCACGCAGCGCGCGGCGTCATTCACCCAACGGCGCAGAGGTGCAAAAGCATTCTGCCAGAGCTGACCGAATTGCGTCGTCGCTCCCGGGAAGCAGGTAGGCCAGCGCAGATATTCGTCTTCGCCGGTCCGAAAGCGTTCTTCCCAGGCGCGTAGTTCTGCCTTCGCCGCGGAGATATTGGCCCGCGAGCGCGATTCCGCAGCGGCATAAACTTCGCTGAAATCCGCGGTCGGACATGAACCGAGCTCTCCCGGCCGGAACAGCTCCGTGCCAGCGCGACGCCCGAGCTCCATCATGTCGCGAGCCTGCGCCAGCCGGAATAAAGCCGCGCGGTTTTCGTCGCCTAACGAGCGACCGAGCCGCGTCTGCTGTTGCACGAATTCCTGCCAGAGATCGTCATCGTCGCCCAGCAGTTCGAGCGGCGAGGGGAGCCCCAGATAATGGCCGTGATTTGCGAGCAGCTTGCTGCAGAACGCGTGGATCGTGCCGAAGAAGGCGCGGTTGAATGCCGCCTGCACTTCCAGCGGCAGGTGTTCATCGAGGATCTTTTGCCGGGCGCGTTGCTGCATCTCATCGGCAGCGCGATTTGTAAAAGTAACGACGACAAGCTGCGGCAATCTTTCCGCTGCCTTGGCCGAGCGCGCGATCTCCAGGACGCGGTCCGTAATCGCCCGCGTCTTTCCGGATCCGGCAGATGCGACGACCGAGAAATTTCGGTCGAGCTCCTCGACAAAACGGCAGCGCTCGGCGTGATCGTGCGGTCGCATCAGGGCTCCCAATCCTCTTCTTCGCGCGCGAGCGCCGGGTGCGTGAGCTCCCAGCGCGCGTCGAGCAGGTCGGGATCAATCGCAACCGTCGCGAGCGGGTAGGGCCGCGAATAGCCGAAGGGCGAACGGAGCGGCCCGTACATGCCGAAGATGCCTTCCTGCTGCATGCGCGCGAGTTCCTCGAAAACGTCGAGATGCGCTCCGATGTCCGAAGCGGCGAGCTGCGGCTCAACTGCGCGAACAGCTGACGACACGATGCTGAGAAACACTTCGTCCGCACCGCGCTCCCGCACGGCTAACGAGTACAAGCCGAGCTGCAACGCTTCGCCTTTGACGAGGCGATTGTGCAAGCGCGTGCTGCGTTTTTCCGCGTCGTCGCGTGCCGCGGCGAGGGGCTTTGTTGCGCCGGTTTTGTAGTCGACAACCCAGAGCTCTGTCGGTGGGTGCCCGGATGACGGTTCTTCTCGCGCGAGCAGCAAGTCCATGCGACCGCGGAACGAGAGCGTCCGGTCATTCGACAGCGCGATGCATTCATCGACATCTATTTTTTGTTCGGTCGCCATCCATTGCCACTCCTGCATGGTCGCGAGCTTGGCGCCGAGATGACGCGCGAGGCAGAGAGCGTTTTGCCAACCGGAACTCCACCAATCCGGCAATGGTTTACCGGCAGCCGCGCACAGGCGTTTCACGTCGGCCATCTTCTGCTCGGCACCGGTGCGGATGCGCCCGTCGATTTCAGACGCTGTCGGGACCCGCACGAACGTCTCAGCTCCTTCTTCGCTCGCGATGTTCGCCAGCCAATGGTGCACCCACATGCCGGTCGCGGCGCTCCATGGGCTCCCGGTTTCAGCAGCCGCTTCCACGCCCAGATATTTCTTCAGCCAGATCAACGCCGGTTGCGAAACGAGCTTCTCAAGATCGCTCACGCTGAACACCGGCACCCGCGCAGGCGGCGCACGGAAAGCGAAATCAAATTCGCCGGCCGGCTGTTCCGGATCGCGGCGCGAGTCATACGCGACGCGAGTTTGTTCGATCTGCACGGAGGGCAACTCACCCTTGCTCGTTAGGCTGCGCGCGCTTTGTAGCCACGCCGCCGTCGCCCGCTGCAGACCGCTCATGGTCGAATGCGTGAGCGGCTTCTGATGCGTATGCTGATAAACTTGCGTCAGGAGCTCGCTCGGATTCCAGAAACGCTCGGGTGCATTCTCCTGCGCGAGATTCGCGCTGAAGGCGATCTCGGCCGCCGCGGAATGAACGAGCGACTCGAATTGCCGAAGTGCGATTTGCCGCTCCTCGGCCGGGCCCACGAAGAAGGCGTGACCATCGCGAACGGCATCGTGCCCTTCGCCCTGCTGGCCTTGCGTGGCCGCGCGGCGGTTTAGATTTCGGATGCCGCCGTTGAACGCAGCGATCTCCTCGTCGCGAACGAATTCTCCAGAAGTTGGCGGCGGCCATGACCCCTCATTCCAACCGGCGAAGATCAGGTGCGACCATTCCTGTCCCTGCGCTTCCGGCACGGTCACCGACTGCACGCGAGCATACGGATGCTCCCCCGCGACTTCGCGCGCTTTCGTTGCCGTGGAGGCAATCTCATCCAGCCACCGCAGATACAAGGTGCGCGACATCGGTGCGGCGAAGTCGATCAGGCGCTGATCGACGCGCCGGGGAATTTCCATCCAACGGCCGCCCCAGCCTAGCGCATGGAAGGCCTCCGCCGTGTCCGCCAGAAAATCCCGTAACGTCGCGCGCGCAGGGAGGAGCTTGATCGAAGCAATCGCCTCTGTGATTGCCTTCGCTGATGCGCTGCTTTGCTCGGCGCAGACCTGCTGAAGAATGGCGAGATCGTCGATCAGGACTTCGCTGTAGGCGGAGCGGAGTGCCCGATCGAAGGCATGCATGCTGGCCTGCGGGA
>JALYXP010000103.1 GCA_030947045.1 Verrucomicrobiota bacterium
GCTCATATCGTGATGCTTTCTTGATGAGAGGGAACTACCCGCGTCCTACGGGCCGCCAGAAGGCAGAGTGCTGTGGCCAATGCGCGGCCTGGCTTGAGCCGGTGGAGAAGTCCACGTTTGATAGCGACTCGCTCCGCTCGTTTCGCGTCCAAGCTCAGTGCGAGCGGGCGATCGCCGCTGCGCATGACGTAGCTCTTGCCCATACCAGCACCGCCTCGGAAGAGAGTCACGAAGTAGCGTGAACCGATCAGCTGCTTGACTGCCTTCTGTTGGTCTTCGGCAAGCTTGTGTTGTTTCCCCATCGCGACTATTCCCAACGCTGAACACTAGCCGACACCAAGGCTCGCCATTTGCACGATTTGCCACTCGCGCGCGAGTACATCTTTGCGCGTCAGTTTACCTTCCGACTCGCGCAGGTAGTGGCGTGATCCCGTCTCGCGTTTCAGCTCTTCGAGCGTCAAAGCTGAGCCACGTGCGAACTCTAGAGCGTCACGCCAAAGCTCGTGCTCACGCACAACTGACCGACGATCGAAGAGATGATCTTCCGCCCATGAAACCGCGGCAGCGCACCTGATTGTTCAGCCCTATTGGCAGTCGCGCGCGGTGACTGCAGGGCTGCCTCCTCAATATTCGAGAGCTGACTCTTCCAAAGCGCGTGCAGACGATTTGGCGCAAGAATCGTGGATCTTGCGCGACCGGAGCTTGTGCGCCAGCTGCTCGCGAATGTCATCGACGTTCCCGCTAGCCTTCTCTGGATTCGCGGTGAGGAACTCCTGTGTTTGCTGATCGATTTCGCGATGCCGCTTTGAGAACCGTTCACACAGTTCTGGGCTGACTTCTGTCACGCGGAAGTCGCCGCGCGCCGCATTCTCTAAGGTGTAGCCGCAACTGCGCAGAGCACGCGCGAGTTCGTTGATAATGACATTCTCGACGTACTTCTGCGCGATCAGCATTTGATAGTTCTGTAGCGCTTTCCATCGGGCTTTCCTGCGCGGCATGTGTGGCCTTGAAGACGATGCAGTGCGTGTGCAGATGCGGATCAAGCGCGCGTGAACTGTCGTGTTCAACAGCGCCGCAACGATGTTGCCTGTCGCACGATTCGAATCGTTGCCGGCCTGCCGAACTCTGGTCGATGCGAAGCGTTCCAGTTCGCGCACCGCGATCTTACCTGCTTCACGGTGCGCCTGGATGACGCGTTGATCGCCACCAACAAGTGCAATGATGGAAGCGGACTTTGGTGGTGAGAACGTGAAGTCGAAGAACACGCGACGATTGGAAGCCTCGCGTTCCGCCTCGGTGCCAGCATTGTCCGTCCTTGTGTGGTTCTGCCGTTGCGTCAGACGTTGACCAGTTAGCGGCTGAGTGTTGTCGCAAAGAGCAACAAAATCCTTCTGCCCAACCACGCCGCTCAATCCAAGCATTTCTGCCCCCGCGCCGATCCACTCGCCGGACACGCGTTCTGCTTCCGTGTAGTAGTCTCCGGTTGCAAGATGCTCCTCGAAATACGTCTTTGCGTTCTTCAGATTCGTCTGCGCTTTAGTGGAAAGCATGCGCAGGAGAACTAGCGCGTAACCAGATCGACGTTGCTCCCGTGCGAGAGCCGGTATGTCGCTCAATGCTGCGACCGTCAGCGCATGACAAAGCCGCTTCAACCGGTTCTGCCCACGGAAAAGACCGTGGGCTTGGATAGATGGGGCGCCCTACCCTCTGTGGTCGAAGCGCCTTTCCATCGCGAAGACGTGCTCGTTGATTTACCTGATGATCGCGTGACAGTCCCGTCCGCAGCGCCTTTCTTGCGAACGGATTCAGGAGGAATTACTACCGCAAATTTGTTTTCAATCCTGATAAGTGGTCGGATGCTTATAAGCACCAGAAACAAGTGGGCTACGTGTTCGCTCCTCCTGAGCATGCCGCGGCTGTCGCCATGGCGGCAGAGATCATTTTCTTCGACAAGTATGGTCTCGTTATACGTCGTGAGCGAATCAGTTATGCAAGATGGAGGGAGTTCTAGCAGAACATCCAAAATGGCCCAGAATGCTTTCGACGCCGGGTTGTGCCCGCCGGAGTGCGTTGAAGCACTCACCAATCTTCGACCAAGACTGCTTCGTTTTCGCAGCGACGGTTTCAACGTGCCAGAGCGCTGGCTCGATGAAGACGCGAACGTCAAGCGGCGGCTTTCAGATGAATGTTCATAGCGCTCCCGGAGCTGTCGTAGCATCGGTTCACAAGTGTATATTGAAGGCTTCGCACAACTTTGTGCGGTGATCGATCCACTAGAGAAGAACGGCGAATTCGTGCATGATCGCCGGCCCGACGAGAAGCAGGACCTGCAGGCGCAGTTCCTCAAGCTCTTAAACGCGCGCGGGTGCCATGCGCGCGAGGGTCAGGAATTAGCTCGCGGTGAAACGAACATCATCTTGCCAGGAGATCTTATTGTAGAGAACAAAGTCGCTGGAAAGACGACAGACCTATCGAGTCTGAAACCAGATGCAGCGTGGCAAGCTAGAAGTCTGTCCAAAGCGCGGGCGAACTTCTCGACGCGCGGGCAAGCAAACGTTGTAGTCCGCGAAATCGAGCAAACGAACCTGCCGTCTTCGTTGCAGAAGCTGAGGCGCGAAGAATTCGCAGTCCGGCGCAAAGGCGGAAGGCCGGCGTCCCGCGGACTTTCGCCTCGGCCAGATTCGGACTGGTTTCTCTTGCGCGCTCTGGACCTATCTCTCGTGTGCCTGGCGTCGGATCTTACCTACAAATTCGAATCCGCCTGTATCCGCCGACCCGAGCGGCGAGCTGACCGCGTCCTCCCTATCCGCCGAGGAGCGCCCTCCACTGCTTGGCGGTCTTCTTGTCGCGGCCCATGTGCGCGAGCGTCGCGATGGAGTCAATGCCGCGGCCGAGCTGCGTGAACCTCGCCAGTTGCGTGATCTGGGAATCCGCCATCTCAGGCGCACTGTTCGGCTTCATAAAAGTAAATTTGTACTTTTCGCCTTTGACGAGGGCGTGGAAGCCGTAGCCGAATTGCAGGAACGGCCACTTCACTCCTTCGACCGCCGCGCGAGGGACGTTGAACGCCTCACCTTCTTCGGTCACGAAGGAGACCTGCCCCTCCTTGGCGATGAGCAGCCCCGGCGTGGCGACGCTGAGAACGCCTCGCATATTCCAGACTTTCGACACCAGTTCTTGCTCCATGATGTTGCGACCGTAAAAATTCGGCGATTCGCTGTCGAGCGAAATCCCGCGCGCAGGTCGCATTCTCGAGGGTCGGAACCATCCTCCAGTTAAATTTATCGGGCGGGCCTTCCCAAATGCATCCTCGGGAGACTGGGCGCTTGACTCTCCAAAGGTCCGGAATGTAAACCATCCGCTGCGCAGGAACCTCAAACTCGCTGTCATTCTCATTCAATTTTATGAAGATCCTTCAAGAAAACGCGAAACAGCTAGTGCTCGAGTCGAAAATCGTGTTTGGCTTATTCGGCAGCAGTAACTACAACTTCGACAAAGACGACCGAAAGTTAAAGATTACTGGGAAAGGGTTCCTGGGGAGTAAGCCACAGGAGTATCCACTAGCTGAGTTAACATCGGCGGTGCTCCAAGAACAGGCCGCGACAAGGTCTGAGCGATCGGATCCTAGCAAGCGCACTTACCGGATCGAGCTAGTGCGAAGCGATGGTTCAAGACTGCCCCTGACCGCGGTTTACTCGTCAGGCAAGGCTTCTAAGATGCGGCTGGTCGAAAAGATAGATCAGTTCCTCAGGTCCTGAAAGCGACAGTCCTGAGCCTCCGCCCATCGGCTAAAGTGCGTGCTTGCGCTCACGGCAATCGGCCATTCCTGGGTTATCGGATTGAAAATATAGCCTCTGAGCAACGTCTGCTTCAAATTTTCTGCAAAGCTTATTGTTTCGACCGTATCTCCTTATGAGAGAATCTTAGATTCCGTTCCGCACGCTTCCCCGAATGACCAACCAAACCATCTAATGAAAACAGGCAGTAAGATAGTTAGTATCCTTGTCATATTAGTCGCGCTCCTGCGCTTAGTCTCGTGCTGGACAAGGGCGGACAGCCACGGTAAAAAGCTCGAGTTCAACGGAGGGGAGTTATACTACACCTCGGCCGTGACGGAAGCTGAAACAAAGAAACTTGGCGAATACCTGGTGAAGGAATCGTTTTTCGATGGGACAAAGAAAACGGCGCAGCTCAACAAGAGCGGCTCGACCTACGAGTTTCGCGTGGTGGCAAAGCCCGGAGTCGCGGATAATCCTAAGATGATTGAGCTTTTCAAAACGGTCGCGGCGGAGTTGAGCACAAACGTCTTCAACGGCAGCGAGGTCGTAGTGCATCTATGCGACGATAGTCTGAAGACGGTCAAAGTGATTCCGAAGTAACCGCGACGCGGTGCTCCGGCCGCGGCTTGCCTTTGTCAGGTTCAGGGATTGTCGCTGCTAGTTAATGGCATATCGGGGGCATCCGGTTGGCGCAGCTGCCATCCGGCGCGAGCCAGGGCGAAACCGATCAACATCATGCTGACCGAAGCGGTCAACGTATTTAACCGGCCCTCCTTTTCGGTTACGACCGCAATTAAGAGGAGAGCGCCCATGCCTGCGCCACAGACACCGAACAGCACGACGAGCCAGCCGACGATTGTTTTCCACATGCGGTTGAGCGTGGACGGAATGTAATGCGGGTAGCAACGAAATTCGTTGAGTTCTTTCAGTCTGGTTCTGACGATGATTTTCAGTTCCGAGTCTTGCGCAGGGCAAAGGAATTGGTGAGGCGTGAGGGCAATGCTGCGTGAAAGGTTACCCATGCGAATCGAAAAACTCTCGCCGCTCGCAAAGACTCGGGAAGGTCTGAGGAGGGCCCGAGCATTTGTGAAGTTAATGCACTGGCAAATCGAGGGTTTCGGCGTCGTCATTTCGATCTGATTGAGCGCCGATCCCGCGCGTTGATTAAAGTTGTAACGGAGATCCGAGCAACCACTCCGCGCGGTAACCCTATAGCTTGCTTCCGCAGCGGGCGTGTGATGAAGTTTGTCGTGCATGTGACGCACGTCTTAAACCGAACACCGAGGCAAAGTTTGACCAGCTAACGCTATCTCATGAGGTC
>JALYXP010000209.1 GCA_030947045.1 Verrucomicrobiota bacterium
TTCTGGCCGAGCGCGATTTCTCGACGCTCACTTCGGCAGCGTCGAAACTCGCGGAAGCGCAGATGTTCATCGATGACACGGCGGGGCTGAACATTCTCGAGCTGCGTGCGAAAGCGCGGCGATTAAAGTCGCAGCACGATATTCAATTAATCGTCGTCGATTACCTGCAGTTGCTGCGCTCTACCAGCCGGCGCGGTCAGGACAATCGGCAGATCGAGATCTCGGAAATCTCGGCGGGTCTGAAAGGTCTCGCGAAGGAGCTGAGCATTCCCGTTGTCGTGCTCGCGCAGCTCAATCGTAATCCAGAGAATCGTACGGGCGACAGCAAAGGGCGTCCCCGCTTGAGCGATCTGCGTGAATCAGGAACGATCGAGCAGGATGCGGATTTCGTGGGGTTGCTGGTGCGCGAAGAATATTACGCTGACACCGACGAAGAACGCGAAGAGTCGCAAGGCAAGGCAGACCTGATCATTGCGAAGCAGCGTAACGGCCCGACGGGCGATGTGCCGCTGACGTTCATCAAAGAGTTCACGCGCTTCGAAGATCGCGCGCGCGAGACAGCAGAGGCTCACTAGCAGGCGCGCCTTGTCTTCACGCGGGGCTCCAAACCCGTCATGCTGAGCGCAGCGGAGTCGAAGGATCTCACGCACTAGTCTCGATGAGGCATCCCCACAGGACGCTTGTGAGATCCTTCGACTGCATTGCGCTGCGCTTCATTCCGCTCAGGATGACAGACTACTCCTTCATGAAGGTGAAAATGCCGTAGCGCATCGCGCCGACGCGGTAGGCAATCCAGATCCGGAGGATGGTCAGCGCGAAAACTCTGTTTTGCGCGTGCGGCTTGAAGAGGAAGCGCAGGTATTGCGGCGCGGTCGCGAACTTCACGATCAGACGACGCACAATCGCCGGCCACGTTGGCTGCACGCGTCGCGTGATGTCTTCGGCTTGCTCAAGCTGAAACCCGGTGCGTTGCGCGAGCGTCTCGTATTCGCTCGCCGTAAAGAGGTGCGGCATGCGGCCCGCGCGGCAGATCGGTTCCAGCAGCCATCGCACTGCTGTGCGGCTCGGGTTTTCAGCCGAAAGCCAGGCGCAGACGACGAGCTTGCCGCCACGCCGAAGCACACGCGCTGCCTGCACGAAGAATGCACCGAGATCCGGCATGTGCTCGGAGCTCTCAATCGCGATGGCGGCGTCGAATGATTCGGACGCGAATTCATTCCGCAGCCAATCTCCGCAGACGATCTTCGGGTTTTGGCCGGCCCGTTGGCCGATCGCACACTGGGCAGGCGAGATGGTGATGCCGGTCACGGCCGCGCCACGTTCCGCCATCACACGCGCAGTCGCCCCGTAGCCGCACCCGATATCGCAGACGCGCACGCCGCCTGCGACACCGGCACGGTCGGCGACCCAGTTCGCCAACTGCAAGACGGCCTCCTCCCGCGTTTCACCGCCGCGCAGCCAGAGTCCGTGATGGACGTGATCGCCCCAGACGTCGCGGTAGAAGTGATCGAGTTCGTCGTAATGCGAAGCAACTGCTTCGCCTTCGATCTTTGTGCGCGACGAGATCACAATCGGCCATCCTGAGCGGAGCGCGGCGTGGTCGAAGGACCCAGGCGCTTTACGTCACGTCGAGCAGCGGGGTTCCTCGACTGCGCTCGGAATGACGAGCTGCGGTCGCGCACTTACGACAGCGAACGCGCGGCTTCGACGACGTGTTGCGCATCGATGCCAAATTCTTTCATCACCTGATCGCCAGGCGCGCTGAGCCCGAAGCGATGCAAGCCGACGACTTTGCCGTCGAGGCCGACGTACTTATACCAAAGACCGGTCACGCCGGCTTCAATCGCGACCCGGCGCCTGCACTCGTTAGGCAGGACCTCGTTGCGGTATTCTTCCGACTGACGTTCGAAGCGTTCAAAGCACGGCATCGACACGACCCGCGTTCCGCCGCCTAGCTCGTTAGCCGCGGCGAGGGCGTGCTGCAGTTCGCTGCCACACGAGAGAATGATCAGGTCGAGAGCGGCGGTTTCACGTCGCGCGATATAGCCGCCGAGCGCCGCTCCTTCGCGCCGAATGTTTACGTCGATCTCGTTCAACATCGGCACCGCCTGGCGCGTCAGCGCGAGCAGCGTCGGGCCATCGATCCGCTGACCCGCGGCGACGAAGGCACCCGCTGTTTCCTCGGGGTCAGCAGGACGAATGACATCGAGCTGCGGGATGACGCGCAGACCGCTCACTGTCTCGACCGGCTCATGCGTCGGCCCGTCTTCACCGACTGCGATGGAGTCGTGCGTGAAGATGTAGATGATGGGCAGCTTCGCGAGCGCGGCCAGCCGAATCGAAGCGCGACAGTAGTCGGCAAAGACGAGGAACGTCGCCCCGGATGGCCGGAAAACGCCGTGATACGCGATGCCGTTCATAATCGCGCACATGCCATGTTCGCGGATGCCGAAGTGGATGTTCCGGCCGGTATGGTTTTCGCGCGTAAAATCGCCGGCACCTTCGATGTAGTTCAGAGTCGAGCCGTGCAGGTCGGCGCTGCCGCTGATCAGAAACGGCATCTCGCGCGCGAGCGGTTGCAATACTTCGCTGCCCGCTTTGCGCGTCGCGAGCTTCGTGTCGGCAGGGAAGTTCGGCACTTTCGAGAGCAGATCGGCCGGCACTTTTTTCGCGATCGCGTCGTCGAGTAGCTGCGCCTGATCGGGATGCTTGCCGCGCCAGTCCTGATACATCTTCTCCCAGCGCTTGTAGTTGCGGAGCAGCGCTTTCTTGTGCTTCGAAAAATACTCCCGCGTCT
>JALYXP010000129.1 GCA_030947045.1 Verrucomicrobiota bacterium
GCCACAAGACCATCGTCTTGTTCGTGACCGAGTAGGCCGTGTAGATGAGGAACTTCAGCAGGAACGTGAGCCAGAGCTCGCGCCGCGCGCCGAAGATGACGGTGAACTTGCCGATGAATCCGCCAAGGCGGCTGGCGGGCTTCACGCCGATATCCTGCTCGGGATCTGTTCCGACCGGTCTTGAGCTACTCACGACTGTTTCCCATCTGTGTTCATCTGTGGCGAACAAGATCTATTTGGCCACAGATTGACACAGATGAAACACAGATGGCTGAGAACTAAACCATCTGCGCGATAAATTCGCGGCCATCAAACGGCGCGAGATCTTCGAGCTTCTCGCCGGTACCGACAAAGCGCGTCGGAATTCCGAGCTCGTTTTGAATCGCAATGACCACGCCGCCTTTGCCGCTGCCATCGAGCTTCGTCACGATCAACCCGGTTAACCCCACCGCTTCGTGAAACTGGCGCGCTTGCGCGAGCGCGTTGCTGCCCGTTGTCGCGTCGACCACGAGAAGCGTTTCGTGCGGCGCCTTCGCGTCCTGCTTCGCGATGCTTCGTTTCACCTTCTCGAGCTCCGCCATCAGGTTCGTCTTCGTGTGCAAACGGCCTGCCGTATCGCAGAGGAGGAACTCAACATCCTGTCGCTCCGCTGCCTGGTAAGCATCGTAACAAAGCGCTGCAGGATCCGCATTGTATTGGCCGCGGATCATCTCCACTCCAATGCGCTCCGCCCATACTCCGAGTTGCTCTATTGCGGCCGCCCGAAACGTATCGGCTGCTGCCAGCAACACCGTGTGCCGCCGGCTCTTGAAATAATGCGCGAGCTTCGCCGTCGATGTCGTCTTGCCTGTGCCATTCACACCGACGATCAACATCACTTTCGGTCCGGCCGGCAACGGCCGAATCGGCGGCGGCGCAATCGGTAGGACGCGCGCAATTTCATCGCGCGCGACTTCGATGACATCGTTCGCGGTGATCTTCGTGGAAAGCGCGCGCTCCTGCAGTGCAGCAAGGATCGTCATCGTCATCGGCACGCCGATATCCGAGCGGATGAGTGACTCCTCGAGTTCATCCCAATCGACTGGTTTACCGGCAAGTTTTTGAACAAGAGACCGAAAGAAATTCATCGATGAAAGGGCCGGCAGCAGCGAGCGACTTTCTAACGTGCCTCGGCGCCGCGCAACCGCGCAACGCTTAGGCTGCTCAGGCGTAAGGATTTAGCGTACAGCGTCTTTAGGAGTGCGCCCAATTGTCGGGACTGGTGACACCCTCCACTGTCTGGGCGTGCCCACGCCGAAGATCCTTCACAGCGAAGATAAACTCGACGCTCTCCGAAAAGGAAACCCCTTCCAGCCTTGGGATTCACTCGACGATCGCCGCGTCTGCATCATCTGCCACAAGTCGTTTAGCGGCCGGCAGGTTGATTACTCGGTGACCGCGCTTGGCCATGCGCGGCTTCGTTGCCCAACTCAAGACTGTCCCGGCACGCCTCGCGTTTGGACTCGTGCGGAAGAGCTGATTTCGCCGGAGACCCGACAGGCTTGGGAGCGTGTGCTCGCAGAACCAAAGAAACTGGGCAGCAAAAGCGAAATTCAACCAACAACGGCAAGAGCAAACTAATCATGATCACCCCCACGATAAACAGCGCTCAACTAGGCTCCATCCCGTCCGACGAATCGCTCATGCAGAGCATCGTCGAGCGTCAAACCACGGCGATCGCATCACTTTACGAGCGCTACGGCAAAACGTTGAAGAAGGTGATCTATCAGGTGCTCCAGGATGAGGCGGAAGCCGACGACGTTCTCCAGGAAAGCATCCTCCAAGTGTGGCGCGAAGCGACGAGTTATTCGTCCGCGCTCGGCAAGCCGCTTGGCTGGCTGGTGACAATTGCGCGCCGCCGCGCGATCGACCGCGTCCGCCGCCGGGCTGCTTACTCGCGCGCGAAAGATCGCTTCGAAACGTACGTCGAGACTGAGCCGCGCTCGTGGTTGCAGAGCTTCACGCAGGAAGATCATTCCGCGTCCGACATTCGGCATTTTCTCGAGCGCGAGATGAGGCGGCTACCCGCTTATCAATCTGAGGCGCTGAAGCTTTCTTTTTTTAACGGCCTGAGTCACCGCGAGATCGCAGCACACACCCGCACGCCGCTCGGCACCGTAAAGACGCGGCTCGAGCTCGGGTTGCGCAAGCTCTCGAGCAGCATCCGCGCACAGCGTAATAAAATTTAAGCGACATTAAGGCTGTGGTGCGGCTGGAAGAGCTC
>JALYXP010000164.1 GCA_030947045.1 Verrucomicrobiota bacterium
GGAGCTGCGCCGCGTCAACGAAGAGCTGCAACAGGCGAGCCACGCGAAGGACGATTTCCTCGCCGCTCTCTCGCATGAGTTGCGAACGCCGCTCACACCCGTCCTGCTGTCCGCCTCAGTGATGGAAGCCGATGAAACGCTCGCGCCGGAGCAGCGCGCTCAGATCGCGATGATGCGCCGCAATGTCGAGCTGGAAGCGCGCCTGATCGATGACCTGCTCGATCTGACGCGTATCACGCGCGGGAAGTTGGAACTCAACCGCAGCGCGACCGACATCCATTCCCTCCTCCAGCACACCGAGGAGATAATCGGAGCAGATGCGCGCGAGAAAGGAGTCGCGGTCCGGTTCGCACTCGAGGCGCCTGAGCACGTCGTGCTCGGAGATGCTGCACGGCTGCACCAGGTGTTTTGGAACATGCTGAAAAACGGCATCAAGTTCACACCCGCCGGCGGGCAAATCACCGTTCGCGCTACGAATCCTGAGCCCGGCCGAATCCGCGTGGAAGTCACGGACAACGGCGTCGGCATTGAGCACTCGTTTTTGCCGGCGGTCTTCGGTGCGTTTGTGCAAGGTGATCGGAAAGCCGCGGGCGCGACGAGCGGTCTGGGTCTCGGCATGTCGATCTCGAAAACGATCGTCGAGCTCCATGGCGGCACGATCCGCGCAGACAGCGCCGGCACCGGCAAAGGCGCCACCTTCACCGTCGAACTGGAGACCGACAGCTCACTTGTCACGACCGCTCCCGCAGCGAAACCGACCGTCGTCGCAGCCGCGCGCTACCGGCTTCTCGTCGTCGAAGATCATCAGCCGACGCTCGACGTCCTCAGGCGTTTGCTCGCGAAGCAGGGCCATGAAGTTCACGCCGCCATGAACGTGCAAGCCGCTCTCGCCCTCGCTGCCACTCAGGTGTTCGACCTCGTGATCAGCGACATCGGTCTGCCGGATGGCAATGGCGTTGATCTGATGGTGCAGCTGACGCGCGAATACGGCCTGCGCGGCATCGCGCTAAGTGGCTACGGCATGGAAGAAGACCTCGCTCGCACGAAGAACGCCGGGTTTCTCGCGCATCTCGTGAAGCCGGTCGACTTCGAGCGTCTGAACCGCGTCATCCGCGAGTTCGTCGAAGCAGCTTAGCGATGTTGCGCGTTTTCGGCGCCGTGAGGCGCGTCCGCTTGCGCACCGATGGCGTAGCAGCTACGGAAAGAGCAACGCACTAGCCGAAGGAAAACACGAATATGCCAGCACGAATCGGATCAGCAGTTTGGAACGGGACGCTCAAACAAGGCAGCGGCACGATGAAGCTCGGGAGCGGCGCTTATGAAGGGCCATTCTCGTTCATGTCGCGCTTCGAGAGCGGCAGCGGCACTAACCCTGAAGAACTAATCGGCGCGGCTTTAGCCGGCTGTTTTTCGATGGCGCTTTCTTCTAATCTCGAGAAGGCTGGCCATCCCGCCAAACGCGTCAGCACGACGGCGAACGTGAAGCTGGAGATGATCGACGGCGGCCCGAAGATCACGTCGATTGAATTGCAGAACGAATCGGAAGTGCCAGGCATCGACGACGCCGCTTTTCAGGAGCAGGCCGAGAAGACGAAGAGCGGTTGCCCGGTGTCGAAAGCGCTCACCGGCACGGAGATCAGACTAGCTGCCAAGCTGATCGGCAGCTGACGTTCTGCTCGCCGCGCGCCTCGCTAGGCAGTCGACGCACCGCCCGTAGCGGCCGGGTGGACGCGCCCCGTAGCGTCGCGCCATCGGACCAATGCGTACGTCGCGCAGAGCATCGCTAGCGGAATCACAGGGCGATCGTCTGTCAGGAAGAAGGCCGAACGAAACGCGCACCACACAAGAATAGACGCGAGCGCCGCGACTGGTAATTCGCGCCAGGGCGCATATCGCCGTTTAACCGGAAAGACAGCCGACATCGCGACTGTCGCCCACGCACAAACCGCTCCCAGTCCAAGCAGAGAAGGCCATGAGGTCTGGCCGAAGATTGTGCCGAGCGGGAGTTGCACAATCGCTTGGAACTCCAAAATCACGAAGGCGACAAACCCGACACCAGTGCCAAGCAAAATCCCGGCGAGACATCCCATCATCACCATCAAGAGCACTGTTGAGAGCGTGAGGTTCAGAGGCACAGCAATCAGCGGATACAAAATCAGCACCAGCAAGGCCGCAAGGAACGGGCAGATCACGTAAGCCTGCAGCAGCAGTTGTCGCAGATCGCGGTTCCGTCGGATTTGCGGGCCGGTCAGATCAATAACGCTGAAATTCGGCTCCAGGCGCGGATCTATCTGAGTCACATGCGTTCTCCATTTCGAAGGAGCGACGAGGAGCCATCCGAGAATCTGCAGCGTCGCGAGCACGATGTTCCGCCCCGTCGTGCCGAGGTGGAGCTGCGTCGGGCGGACCCATTGATCGTCCTTCCGCACTTTTACCGGGATATCGACCGCACCAGCCGAAGGACGATGATAATTAAAGAGATGCACGCGTTTGCCATGCTTCGCGGTCGCGATGCCGATGTCGTAGCAATCTGCGGCTGCCGGATCCCCTGCGAGTTGCAAGGCGGACGCGTACTCGAGAGACATGAGGATGTGTCCGCCATCTCCGAAATCCATCACGCGTTGTGCAATGTTAATGCCGTCGCCGCTGACGTTCGGGTTCTCGTTGATATCCGGCTGGCGGACGACCTCGCCGGTGTGGATGCCCATGCGCAGTTCGAAGCCGCGGTTGTTCTGAATCATGTCGACCAATTCAACCGCACACCGCAACTGGCTCGAGCACTCATCGAAAAACGCCAGCGCCATGCCGTCACCCGTGGGCG
>JALYXP010000183.1 GCA_030947045.1 Verrucomicrobiota bacterium
GGTCGGGCCGGGAGGCCGTTTCTCGCAGTTCTACTCCACCGAGATTACACCCGCTATTTTTGAGAAGCAGATCGCACCGGCGCGCACCTTCGTTTTCTACGAAGACGTGCAGCCGTTGATGGAAAAAAACCTCATCAAAGGTGGTAGTCTTGAGAACGCTATCGTGGTGCGCGGTGACGCCGTTCTCAGCAAAGAACCGCTGCGCTTTCAGGACGAATTCGTGCGTCACAAGATCCTCGATCTAATCGGCGATCTTTCACTCTTTGGACGTCGTATCCGCGGTCACGTCATCGCCGTAAAACCAGGCCACGGCCCGAACGCGGAACTCGTGCGCGCATTGGTGAAAGCGCACACGAAGGAGCTGCCAATCGTACCGAAGCGGCCGTTTCCAGTCGGCGATAACGGGCTCGATACGCAGCAGGTCATGGGGGTGCTGCCGCATCGTTATCCGATGCTGATGGTGGACCGCATTCTGGCTTTCGAAGGTGAGACCAAGATCACCGGCGCGAAGTGGGTGACGATCAACGAGCCGTATTTTCAGGGCCACTTTCCCGGCCATCCTGTCATGCCGGGAGTGATGCAAATCGAGGCGATGGCTCAGGTCGCGAGCATCCTGATGTTCCGCATTACTGAAAGTGACAGCCGCATCGGCTACTTCGTCAGCGCGGACGAGGTAAAATTCCGGAAGCCGGTATTTCCTGGCGATACGTTGCTGATCCACGCGGAGTTGATGAAGACGCGCGGCAAGAACCTGGCAAAGCTAAATTGCCATTGCATGGTAAACGACGCGGTCGTCTCCGAATGTCAGCTGATGTTGCGCTTCGTCGACGGATGAGCGACCCGCAAATTCATCCGACTGCGATTGTCGACGCGTCGGCGGAACTTGGGGCGGGAACGATTGTCGGCCCCTACTCCATTGTAGGTCCGAACGTGGTGCTCGGCGCGGACTGCTGGCTACAGCATCACGTCACCGTGTGCGGGCCGATGAGAGCCGGCGCCCGGAATAAATTCTACGCCTACTGCTCGATCGGTCAGCAGACGCAGGATCTGAAATACGCCGGCGAGCCGACTTATCTGGAGATCGGCGACGACAACACTTTCCGTGAGTTCTGCACCGTAAACCGCAGCACCACGGCCGAAGGTAAAACACGAATCGGCAACCTCGGAAATTTCCTCGCCTACAGCCACATCGGACACGACTGCAACGTCGGCAATTCCGTCATCTTTTCGAACAACGGCACACTCGCCGGGCATGTCCAAATCGGCGACCACGCGATCATGGGCGGGCTCACCGCAGTGCATCAATTCTGCCGGATCGGAAGTTTCGGGATCACCGGGGGCTGCTCGAAGATCGTGCAAGACGTCCCGCCGTTCATGATTGCGGATGGCAACCCGGCGGAGATTCGCGGCATCAATCTCGTCGGTCTCGAGCGCAACAGCTTCGCGCCTGAAAGCGTCAAGCAGATCAAAGAAGCGTTCCGCCTGATTTACCGTTCGAAATACAACACGCGTCAGGCGATCGAAGCGATCCGCGCAGAACTGAAGCCCAGCGCAGAGATCACGCAGATCCTCGAGTTTATCGAGAGCAGCGCGCGCGGCATCATTCGTTAGAAGAGGAAGCTCGCTAACGCTTCGGCGTCGAAGGGGTGGCGGCGCTCGCCCGTTGCTCGATTCGCCTGAAGAGGGCTGCTGTCGGTGCGTCGGTGACGATGCGGCCGACCGCCCGCACGATGTCGAGCGCACGCTTTCGCTTGCCTTGTTCTAGCCAGCTATCCGCTTCCTCCAGCGCTACCCGCACGAGATCGTCGCGTGTTGAGTAGAGCGTCCGCGCCTGCTCGAAATAACTACACGCTGCGGCGTGGTTGCCTTCGCGGGATTCCATCAACCCGAGGTCCTCGATCATTGCGCCATTCTTCGCGCGAGCCGCTGCCGCGCGTGCGGCGGCACGGTATTCCCGCGGCGGTTTGCTCGCATTCGCAATGGCGAAGTCATGATAAATCCGCCAGTTTCCGGCAGCCGTGCCGCCTGTTTTCGCGTCGAGCTGCAACCATGACGCATACGGCCGATAAAGCGGATCGCCGATTGCTACGCCCATCCACGAGAGCGTCGGCATCGCCATGTAGGCGCTTTCCGCAAATGTGAACCCATGCAGTAAACGATCACTGAAGACGTTCAGGTGCGCCGTTAGTTGCAGATAAGGCTCGTAGACATTGCCGAGCGTCGCGGCGGCACCTTTCATCAGAAGCGGTCCGGCCCAGGCTGCGTTCGGATCGCGCAACGTGCTCGCACTAAATGAATGGATATGCACCGCGATCGCGCCCGGCACGAGGTGAAATCCTGGATCAGCAAAAGGACCGGCCGCAGTCGCCGTGTACCAACCGAAGTAGAGGGCGCAATCGTTCATGGGAAAACCGTCCGGAAATATCTCGGGCCTTTCGTCGTAGATAACCGGCACACCCACCTTGTGCATCTGCGCCGGTATCTCGCTCAGCCATTGATCGCCCACCTGAAAGCCGCCCGTCGTATTATGCGCGCCGTCAATATACGCCCTCCCCCACAACCCATTCTTCTCCGTCTCAATCGCGTCACTAATCATCCGTCGAACAACGTCGCTGGTCGGCGCGTCCAGGCGGCAGACGAGCAGCAGCGCAGGATCGTTCGCCTCTCCGATTGCGCGATAGCTTTGGAAATACGGATTCGTTAACGCTCCCGAGATCTCAGAGGAAAAGCGCGCTAACACCGCGACTTCGGAATCGACTGAAGCATCGTTCCGACCGCCTACCGGACCCCCTATCACACGATCGCCCGGATAATTCTGTGCTGCCTTGATCTTCAGCGGCATGCCTTTCATCAAGGCGACAAAGCGAATCGAGTTCGTTGCAACAGTCAGCGGCGCATCAGGCGCGTCGCGCAAGGTCCACCACTTCCGCTGTTGAAACACTTCCCGCAGCGGATCGCGAATCGTGCGGTCATAGTCTTCACGCGAAATCTCTTCGTCACGCGAACACGCGAGGCCGACGAGATGATCCCGCGCGATGCCGCGCTTTTGCGCGTAAAACTTTGCGAGCTCGGCGGACTCCGGGACGCTGCTGTTGAAGATGACAATCGTGGCGCCTGCGAGTTGCTGCTCCGCCTGCGCGATGGTTCCGATACCGCAGATGCATAGAACCGCAGCGACTAGCTGTCTCATTGCGGGAAGTGCAACTTCAGCCCGTCATACGCGATGAACGTATTCGCCGGCAGCCGCGCCTCGGCCGATTGCGGCAGCTCATGGCACAGATGCGTGAAGTACGTCCGCGCTGGCTTGATCCGCGTGGCTGCTTCCACCGCTTCGCCGACACTCAGATGCGTCGGATGCGGCTTGTCTCGCAACGC